>CBDUIJ010000083.1:0-18282 GCA_965367215.1 uncultured Granulosicoccus sp. | reverse complement strand
GCCAGAACGCAGAACGCAGAACGCAGAACGCAGAACGCAGAAGTCTGCGCCAGAGGGTGGCTCAGGACAACTGTTCGAGCAATGTCTTCGCCTGATTCGAACCCTGCTGCTCCAGCTGTTGCAGCGCCTTCTTGCCACCGGCAGCGTAGACGGCCACGGCATTAAGGAGATCACCCAGCTGCTTCGCGGATGATTGATCGAAACGACAATGCGCACCACCGGAGAGCTTTGCCATCTGCGCAAAGGCTCGACTGGCGTGGGGCTCATGCCCTTCCTGAAAGATGAATATGGGTAGACCCAACAAACGCGCCTGACCGGCCAGATTACCCAGTTCATCCACGTTTTCCTCGACGCAATCGCCAATGAAAACCAGTGCCTGCACGGCCTCGGAACGGCATTCGGCCAGGGAATGTTTCAATACTCGAGCAATCTGCGTGGTTCCGGCCATACAGCTGACCTTGCGCATCATGGCAATGACCTTGTCGGCATCGCTCAGCCAGGGCGAGGCTCGGCACTCATCGTAGCCACGGTAATAGACCAGCTGCACATCCAGCGAACCGATGCCACGCGTATGGATGAACATGTCGCTTTGCAGCGCCATGGCCCGATCCCAGGTGCGCTGGCGACTGGCAGTGGCATCCAGAGAAAAGATCAGTCGACCACGCCCGTCGCCGGTGGCGACAGGCGCTGCCTGTTTGACGGCATCGAGAAAGGCATCGACCTCGCTGCGCGAACTGAGCTCAGTGTGATCGCGCCCTTGTACAGACGAGTGCCCGGAACCGGATACATCATGCGTTCCGGCACGCGTCTTTCCCGAAGTAGAGACGCGATCTGCGCTGCTTTTATCGTCCTTTCTACCCGCCACTCGACAATTATCCGCCCTGTTGAAGAATCAGGCTGCTGGTGCAGTACCACCCGGGATACGAATCTTCTGACCCGGATAGATCAGATCGGCATCCTTGATGACTTCCCGGTTGGCTTCAAAGATGGTGGGGTATGCCATGGCATCGCCCAGATAGGCCTTGGCAATCTTGGACAGTGAATCGCCGGACTGGACGACGTAGTACACGACGCCCGCATCCGCCGAAGGTGCTTCCAGACCCGACACATCGACATCGGTCACGCCCTGAACATTACCAGCCATCAGAACGGCCTTTTCCATGGCTTCGGCTGAAGCGGCCTTGCCGCTGAGAGAAACCTTGCCATTGTCGAAGGAGACGTCCAGACCTTCAATGCCCGGGTTATCGCTCTCCAGTGTCTGCTTGATCTTGTCCGATGCATCGTCTTCGGAATCGAACAGTTTCTTGCCCATGTCTTTGGCGAAATCGAATAATCCCATCGTGAATGGCTCTCAAGCTATGTGAATTGAAGTGACAGCCTTCATGGCTGACATAGCTACGTTACCACAGGGATTTTCACTCAAAGCCTTGTGACAGAGTCTTCACAAGCTTGTTTGCATTCCTGCAACGTTGTCACCGCCCCAGCGTCTCGCGTGGCGATCAAACAGATGGAAAGCGGCCAGAGTGGCCAGATCGGCGATGGCCCCCTCGTCTATCATGGCTTCGCATTCCTTGCGAGTGAACGAGCCGCTGATCATGCCATGCTCTTCCGCCTCGGGATTGGCCTCCCCTTCCTGCAATCCGGTGGCAAGGAATACATGTACACCCTGATTGGAATAGCCGTATGCCTGAAACAACTTGCCAAGCGGTTCGAGTTTGCCCGCAATGACGCCTGTTTCCTCTTGCAGCTCTGACGTTGCCACCTCTTCAGGCGATGCGTCGGGTTCGCCTTCCAGAGAACCCTGTGGGAACTCCCAGAAACGACCATCCACCGGATAGCGATACTGCTGCACCAGATGGAAACGCTCGCCATCGAAAGGCACGATCAGAGAAAAATCCGGCTTGTCCACGATGCCGAACAGACCATCCTCACCGCTGATACGTCTGACACGGTCTTCCCTTACCGTCATCCATCGATTCCTGTAAACGACTCGAGAATCGACACAGCGCAGTTCTGGCTCGGTCATGGTTGTTGAACTCCAGACGGAAAATACGTGATGCGATGTTACCAACAAGCGCAGCCTGCTGATATGAACCGTCTGGTGGAACTGCTCAAACGGATAGCGTCAGGCGGATAATCCGAACCGTTCTGTGACCAGCTAGACAGCCATATAGATCATGAGCGGCAATCGATGGTGCCGCACGGGTAGTGCCGCACAGGTTGTGCCGCACGGGGGTGTCGCACGGAAAGACGTCTGCAAAGGCCTGTCCAGATCCCTTGAAAGCACCGCTTATCCGCCCTATCATTGCGTGTCCAGCCAGGACGACCTGGGTCTGTGACAACTTTCCATCGGGACGACCCGAAGTATCAATCGGGAGAATGACATGCGCACTGTCGCAGATCGCATCCGTCACGCTGTTTCCTTTGAACTCATCGGCTTTCTGATCGTCGTGTCGACGGGCATATTGCTGTTCGACATGCCACTACAGAGCATCGGCGTCGTCGCCATTGTCGGTTCGGTCATTGCCACGCTCTGGGTCTACGTCTTCAACTACCTGTTCGATCTGGCGCTACTACGACGTCAAGGGCATGCACGCAAATCAGTCAGGCAGCGCATCGCCAACTCGGTACTGTTCGAAATCGGCCTGTTGCTGGTATTACTGCCCTTCATTGCCTGGTATCTGCAAGTCTCCCTGCTGGATGCATTGAATCTGGGTGCTTCATTGTCAGTGTTCTATCTCGTGTACTCGTTCGGCTTCAACTGGGTTTACGATCTGGTTTTCCCCATGGAGCCGCAGCCGGCCCATGACTGAGCGGTCCATGGGAAATCACGCTTGATATCAGCGCCTGGCATGAAAAAGCGGCGCGCTCTGGCTTCAACAAGGCCAAGGCGTGCCGCGAACGACAGCGAACCACCAGTCACTACCACTCGGCGATGGAACCATCCTGATGGCGCCACACGGGTGCGCGCCATCGGTGTCCCCTGGAAGCCTGTTCGATGACGAAGTCCTCATCCACCTCGATCCCCAGGCCCGGCCCCGTCGGTATATCCAGGTGGCCATCCTTGCACTCGAATCGACTGTCCGCTTTCAGGTAATCGTTGAGGTCCCCCCCCTGGTTGTAATGAATGCCCAGACTCTGTTCCTGAATGAAGGCATTGTGGCAAACGGCATCCACCTGCAGACTGGCAGCCAGCGCGATCGGGCCCAATGGACAATGTGGCGCCAGGGCCACATCGTAGGCTTCGGCCCAGTGACCAATGCGTACCATTTCACTGATGCCGCCCACATGCGCCGTGTCAGGATTGATCACGCTGGCAGCCCGCTTTTCAAACACAGGCTTGAAGTCATAGCGTGAATGCAGGCGTTCGCCGATACACAGGGGAATGGTTGTGCTTCGCGACAGATCGGCCATGGCATCCACCTGCGCGGAGACCACGGCATCCTCGACAAACAAGGGGCGCAAGGGTTCGAGTTCCTTGAGCAGAATGCGCGCCATGGGCGCATGCACACGGCCGTGAAAATCGAAAGCCAGGTCGAACCCCGGCCCGACGGCCTCTCTCAGTTCGAACATCTGCTTGATGACGGCATCGACCGCGGCATGCCGATCGACAATCTGCAGCTCACTGCAGACATTCATCTTGCAGGCGTCATAGCCTTTGGCCATGAGCGCATTGGCATCTTCAGCCAGGTTCTCCGGGCGATCGCCTCCGATCCAGCAATAGGAACGAATCTTGTGGCGTACCGGCCCACCCAGCAAGGCATGCACCGGTGCATCGTGATACTTGCCCTTGATATCCCACAGAGCCATGTCGATTCCCGCCAGAGCACTCATCAGCACCGGGCCGCCGCGGTAGCATCCATTGCGATACAACATCTGCCAGGTATCCTCGATATTCAGCGGATCGCGGCCGATCAGGAAATCTTCAAGCTCTTCGATCTTGGCTGCCAGGGTCTGCGCATGGCCTTCGAGTACCGGCTCGCCCCAGCCTGACAATCCCTCGTCTGTCTCGATTTTCAGAAACAGCCAGCGTGGCGCTACCAGATAGGTTTTCAGTGCTGTGATTTTCATGCTGTTATTGGTATACCGGCTGTTTCGTTCAATTGAATTGACAAGTTCCACTCATGCGTCGATCCGGCAGACAGGCTTCGGGCATGACCGGAGGTGGTTGCGCTGAGTAAATCGTCTGCGGGTGCCGAGGTGGGTTCAAAGGCGATCTGATGCACCGGCTTGTCTGCGGGCCAGGCGCCATGGTTGAGCCAGACACCGATACAAGGCATCTGCGACTTTTCCCAGTGGAAGCTGATGGATTCTCGTTCACTGTGAATGCCTGCCTGGCAGCTATCGCCTACCGCCCCATAAGCCTTGCAGGCCCAAGGGGAACGATGCCCATCGGGGTCACCCAGATCAGGATGCTGGTCATCAAAAGCGGGCCAGTGGAAAGTCGATTTCGTATCAGCTTCCTGCCCGGTCGCTGCGGACACCTGCAGGGCTCCGTCGACCCCTTTCAGGAACAGACGGTCACCGGGCTGGGTGGCCAGCAGACAATGCTGGCTCCACATCCAGGGCAGCGATTGATTGCCCTGGTTTTCCACGCAGTAGCGGAGTCTGATGGTACTGCCCTGCAGCGTCAGCCAGCGCGTGAACAGACAGTCACCCACTCGGCTGCTGGACATGATGCAGGCATCAGAGAGCTCGCAATGCGTATCCCTGCCCCAGATCTCGCCATGATCGCGCAGGGGTTCCGGCCAGTCCGGATGAATGCAGGGTGCCACCGTGGGGAAACATTCATCCCAACCGCGTGCTTCCTCGCCCAGGTAGTGCGCATCGTTATCGGGGCTGCCAACATTCGGCCCCGGCACCAGCCAGTTACGTCCGGTTGCCAGATCCACCAGCTCTGTCACCCTTGCTCCGAACCCCGGGGCGACGCTTACCCGAAGTCGGTCAGAGGCCAGTGTAATGAGCGCCTGCTTGATCACTTCGCCCCCGTCGATGTCAGGCGAGCCTGCACCCGTTCTGCATGAGCCATACGCCATTGACCAATGGCAACCGCCAGCACCAGCAACAGGCCCTTGGCCACCAGCTGATAGAAGGTGGGAATACCCAGCAGATTCATGCCGTTCGACAGGGTTGCCAACAGTAGCACTGCAAGCATGGATCCCACGATCGTACCCTTGCCACCGGCCAGTAGCGCACCACCGAGAAAGACCGCGGTGATGGCTTCCAGCTCCAGCCCCTGAGTGCCTGAAGCCGGCTGTCCGGAACTGGTACGCGCCGTCACGATGGCACCCGCCAACCCTGACAGCGCGCCGGATATGGCATAGATGGCAAAACGCATGCGCGTCAGGTTGATACCCGCGAGGCGTGCGGCGACCGGGTTACCGCCCATCGAATAGATGGAGCGACCGAACACCGTTGTGCTCATGACAAAGTGTGCACCGAGCGCCACCACCAGCAGAATGACAAAGGCCACCGGCACGCCGGGAAAATCACCCATCTGAAACAGTCTGCCCGAGCCCAGCTGGGCAAAGGTCGGATCCAGAACACCCACGGGACGACCACCCGGCGCTATCAGAAACGCGATACCCCTGAAGGCCGAGAAGGTCGCCAGAGTGGCCACCACCGGATTGACGCGCAGGAAACTGATGATGCCGGCATTGACCAGACCCAGCGCCAGCCCCACCAGCAGACTGATGCCGATGCCGGCGAGGACCGAGCCGGTACTGACCACCACCAGTGCCGTCATGACCGAGGCACAACCGGCAATGGAACCGACCGAGATATCCAGCCCGGCCGACACGATGACCAGGGTCATGCCCACCGCAATCAAGCCGACGACGGCCATGTTCTGGGCAATGTTGAACAGATTACGCGCGGAGAAGAAGAATTCGGTCTGCGAGGCGATCAGCGCGACCATGGCAAGCAGCGCGATGATCAGAGACAGGTTCTCGGCTCCGATGGCCTGCATGATGCGTTTGAATAGGCCGTCCGGCTTGTTCATCGTGACTTCCTGAATGGTTGCGCTCATAGGTGCTGTTGTTATCTGTTGCTGGTTCACGCGGCAGCCGTGCCCAGAGCCATGTTGACGATGCGCTCTTCAGTGGCGTCGCATTTCTCGACGGGCTGCGAAATCTTTCTGTTATTCATGACAATGATGCGATCGGACATGGAGATCAGTTCCGGCATCTCGGAGGAGATCATCATGATGGCCATCCCCTCTCGCGCCAGCATGTCCATCAGACGGTAGATTTCCATCTTGGCGCCGACATCGACGGCACGCGTCGGCTCATCCAGAATCAGCAAGCGCGGATTGGCTGCCAGCCAGCGAGCCAGAACCACTTTCTGTTGATTGCCACCGGAGAGTTTGCCGACATCCTGAGTCAGCGACGGTGTCTTGATTTCCAGGCGTTCGATAAAGGGCGACACTGCCGAGATCATCTGCTGATTGCGCAGCACGCCGAATCGGGACAATGCCGAGTACACGGCCATGGAGGCATTTTCAATGACCGAGCGAACCAGGATCAGACCCTCGGCCTTGCGATTCTCGGGCGCAAATCCGATGCTGGCGGCAATGGCATCAGCCGGACTCCTGATGCGTGTCTCCTGGCCGCAGATGCGAACCACACCGGCCTGCTTCTGGTATTCGCCGAACAGCACCTTGGCAAGCTCCGTTCTGCCGGCACCCACCAGGCCTGCAAATCCGACTATTTCGCCGGCTCGAATGCGAAAGCTGATGTCGTCATGCCAGCGGCTGGACAGGCCTTCCACTTCCAGAACGACTTCATCGCGCGTGGTTTCTTCACGCTTGAAGCCGTGCTCCAGCTCTCGCCCGACCATCAGACTGACGATATGGGCTTCGGTGGTCTCCGAGGTTTTCAGATCTCCCGTGGGAACACCGTCTTTCAACACGGCTACCCGGTCGGAGATTTCCATGACTTCGTGAAGCCGGTGCGACACATAGATGATGCCCAGACCATCGGCCTTCAGCTGACGAATCAATTCATACAATCGTTCGGTTTCATCATGCGTCAGCGATGAGGTCGGCTCGTCAAAGGCCACCACTTTCACGCCCTGTTTGAGCGCTCGCATGATTTCAACGATGTGCATCTGTGCGGGCGACAGACTGCGACCGGATGCATCGATATCCACCAGTCCCCAGAAACCGTAGCGACGCAACATGTCGGTGACGGTATTGCGCATCTGGACAAAGTCGACGCGTCCACCCGAGCGTCTGGGGTATTCACCGATGAAGATATTCTCGGCCACCGATATGTCAGGCACGATCTCGGGCTCCTGCCTGACCAGCCGAAAACCTGCCAGGCGGGCCTCCAGAGGACTGGCATGGCTGGCTTCGACACCGTCGAGCAGTACCGAGCCTTCGTCCAATTGGTAGTCACCACTGAGAATCTTCAACAAGGTGGACTTGCCGGCACCGTTCTCACCGACAAAGGCCACGATCTCTCCGCGGTGAACGCTCATGGAGAGGTTCGACAGTGCCTTTACGCCGGGAAAGGACTTGCCGACATCACGAATTTCCAGAATGGGGTCTTGCATGTTTGCTGATGGCTCCTGGCAACAGTACAAGAGTGGGCCTTTGTCAGGCCCACTCGCGATACCTTCAGTCACACGACATGATGTCGGCGTAGGTGTCCGGATCGACGATGGTGGTATTCGCCACACTCATTGCAGGCAGTGGCTCTCCGGTTTCGATGGAATTGATCAGCGCTCGGGCTGCCGCGTCCCCCACATCAACGCCACTGATATACAGCGCAGCCTTGAATCCGGTATCGATACCCGCTTTCCACGGACGACAGGCTTCATAGGCTCCGAGGCCGACAGCAATGACGTCTTCCGCACCAAAGCCCGCATTCTTCAGCGAGTTTGTGGCTCCCAGTACCCCTTCATCGTTACAGGCATAGACCACCCAGTGATCCACTCCGGGGTTGGCAGTGATGACAGGCCCCGCCGCGCTCAAGGCGGCATCAGCGGTGCCATCGTAAGTGACCGATATGACCTTATCGGCACTGCCACCTGCGGCAACAAGCTGTGCCTGCGCAGCACCCGTCCGGTCATTGCATACGGACAAGGTCTGGACTTCCACACTCATGATGCCGTAATTGTCACCACTCAACCAATCCGTCTCCGCCAGCAACTGGCCGGCTCGTTCACCCACTTTGGTGCCCATGGCAACACCGTCGAATCCGGCAAACGGTACGGCTCCACCCTGCGAGTCGGTCAAGGGGTCATCGGTTGCAATAAGCACCACACCGGCATCAGCGGCAGCCGTGGCGATGGCAGGGCCGAGAGACTGATCGGGCGCTGTGATACCGATACCCTTGGCACCGGCTGCGATGGCATCGGACACGGCGGTGATGGCCAGGTTCGAATCCATTTCCACATTGATGATGCGAGCTTCATAGCCAAGCTCTTCGGCCGCGCGGCTAAAGCCCTCACCCTGATCAATGAAATACTGCTGAGTGCCACTCTTGTAGATAGCAACAATCAGTTTGTCTTCTGCCAGCGCCGCCCCTGCCACAGTCGCTGTCATCACGCCCATGGCTGTCGCCAGGACAATCGAGTTTCTCTTGCGCATGTCTTGATTCCTCCTTCCGTTTTCTGGTGTGTTTGGAGTATTATCTGTTTATAAGATTAAGTCAACAGTTCAGCAGAGGCATACGCAAAATGGATCGACTGGCAGGCAAACACGCAGTGGTCACAGGCGGGGGTCAGGGCATCGGTGCAGCCATTGCCGAGCGCTTCGCAAGAGAAGGCGCTCACGTCACCATCGCTGAACTGGACGACGAACTCGGTACCGCGACGGCGCAGCGTCTGGCTGATGAGACCGGGGCTCGGGTTCAGCACATCAGAACCGACATCGCCGATTCGGAGAGCGTTGCCGGCATGCATGAGCAGGCAGTTGCCGCCTTCGGTACCGTCGATGTACTGGTCAACAACGCCGGCATCAATGTCTTCCGGGAACCCCTGGAGAGCAGTCAGGCAGACTGGCAGCTGTGCATGTCTGTGGATCTGGAAGGCGCCTGGCGCTGCTGTCGCAGCGTACTGCCCGGCATGCTGCAACAAGGACAAGGGGCGATTGTCAACATTGCCTCCAACCATGCCTTCAGCATCATGAAGTCCACCTTCCCCTACCCGGTCGCCAAGCACGCCCTGCTCGGCCTGACCCGTTCACTGGCCCTGGAGTATGCGAACCGCGGTATTGCCGTGAATGCCATTTCACCGGGCTATGTCGATACGCCCAATGTCGACAACTACCTGGCCACCATGGAAGACCCTGTCGCCGCACGGGCCGCGGTCGAGGCCAGTCAGCCGGTGGGTCGCCTGTGTCAGCCTTCCGAGGTGGCAGCCGTTGCCGCCATGCTGGCCTCGGACGAGGCACGCTTCATCATTGGCGAGAACATTGTCATTGATGGCGGTGTGGCCATTCGCATGTACGAATAGTGTGTCGGGGCCTGCGAAGGATCAAGCAGGCGCTGCTCGATTTGCCTGCTTGCTGGCTTGCCCGCTTACCTGAAGATCCCACCAGCAATCAGCTTTCGAGCAGCAGAAATCCTTGTTGCGCATCCTCGATAGCACCCCTGATCAAGGCACGCATGGCCTGTTCGGCCAGTGGTGCATCGCCGGCAGCAAAGGCATTGAACACCGCCTCGTGCAGCGCATGCCCTTCATCCATGCCGATCAACTCGTTGGTATAGCCGCGCGCCTGCATCTGCAGATCCAGCAGCAGGCCCAGCGCCGCCTCGATGACAGCGAACAACTGATCGAGCAGCTCGGACCCGGCAATGGACAGGAAGGCTCGATGAAACTGCAGATCGGTCCGGATGAATTCATCACGACGCTCTTCATTGGTCAGCCCCGGTGTGTCGAAGATTTCCACCTTGGCCGCCCAGGCCTCATGCACAGCCTGCTTGCCCGCTTCATCGGCAAACGCCGTGGCGTGATACGCCACACCGGGTTCCAGAATCAGTCTCACACGCAGCAGATCGCGCAGCAGGCTTTCGGTATCACCAGCCTTGATGCGCCAGTCCATGACATCAGGATCGAGCAGACGCCATTCGCTGCGTGGTTGCACCCGCGTACCGTCGGAGGTGCGACTGCGTATCATCCCCTTGGCACCCAGTATGCGAAAGGCCTCGCGGATCACCGATCGGCTGACACGCAGCTCTTCGACCAGATCGGCCTCTCTTGCAACCACGCCACCGACGGGCCAGTCGCCCCTGACGATTCGGGTGCCCAGGATATTGACTGCCGAGCCCAGAATGCCGCGAACTTCGATGACACCCTCGAATGAACCGGACAGTACGGGCGGCTTGTGTCTGCTCATGAGTGCTTACTTCGACGCTTGTTTATCTTATTATCATACATAAAGCGAGAATACCTGATATCGACGGGAGACGCGAATTCCTTTTCAGCAGAACGGGCAGCTGTCAGACGCCTTGCGGTGGCCTTTTCCGCAATGAAAACAACGACCACGACCAGCTGCAGCTGATGACCATTGTCGCGTCAAGCCAGTCACTATTCCACCCATCGGCCTACCGCACCACCAACACCGGATGATGCAGGACTGTGCACGGGTACACGACTCACAGCAGCAGTGCCTGCGCGACGCTTGTGGGATGGCTATCCAGTGATAGAATATGCGGCTATCTTTCCTATCGGTGCGCCTGCGTACCCAACCGCAGGTATTTGTTGTGATTTCTGCCGCCAACGTCACCATCCAGTTCGGCTCGAAGCCCCTGTTCGAAAACATTTCCGTCAAGTTCGGCGATGGAAACCGCTATGGCCTGATCGGAGCCAATGGCTGTGGCAAGTCCACATTCATGAATATCCTGTCAGGAGCGCTGGAACCCACCACCGGTAATGTCTCTCTGACGCCCAACGAGCGAATCGGCAAGCTGCATCAGGATCAGTTCGCTTTCGAAGAATTCACCGTCATTGATACCGTCATCATGGGTCATGCGGAGCTTTGGGAAATCAAGCAGGAACGTGACCGCTTGTATGCCCTGCCGGAGATGACCGAAGAGGACGGCATGCGCGTTGCCGGACTGGAAGTCGAATTCGCGGAAATGGACGGTTACACGGCCGAGAGTCGCGCCGCCGAATTTCTCAGCGGTGCCGGTATTCAGGAATCACTGCACTTCGGCCCCATGAGCGATGTTGCCCCGGGCTGGAAGCTGCGCGTGCTGCTGGCACAAGCCCTGTTTGCCTCGCCTGACATCCTGCTGCTGGACGAACCCACCAACAACCTGGATATCAACGCCATCCGCTGGCTGGAAGGTGTGCTGAGTGCGCAGAAAAGCACCATCATCATCATCTCGCACGATCGCCACTTCCTGAATACGGTCTGCACCCATATTGCGGATATCGATTATGGCGAGTTGCGCGTCTACCCCGGCAACTACGACGATTTCATGATCGCCTCCACGGCGGCGCGTGAACTGCTGCAGAATGAGAATGCCAAGAAGAAGGTTCAGATTGCCGACCTGCAGCAGTTTGTCAGCCGCTTCTCGGCGAATGCCTCCAAGGCCAAGCAGGCGACATCACGCGCCAAGCAGCTGGACAAGATTCAGCTGGCCGACATCAAGCGTTCCAGTCGTATCAGCCCCTATATCAACTTCTCGCAAGACAAGAAGCTGTTTCGTCAGGCCGTGACTCTGGAGAACGTCAGCAAGGGCTTTGAAGACGGCCCGCTGTTCGAAAAAGGCAATCTGATGCTCGAAGCCGGTTCCCGCCTCGCCATCATCGGTGAGAACGGCGTGGGCAAGACCACCCTGCTGCGCTGCCTGCTCGACGAAATCAAGCCCGACGGCGGCCGGATCCAGGTGTCGGAAAACGCCTCCATCGGTTACTGCCCGCAGGACAACACGCAGGATTTCAACAACAGCATGAGCCTGTTCGACTGGATGAGTCAGTGGCGCAAGGCTTCTCACAACGACCAGATCGTCCGTGCAACCCTGGGTCAGCTGCTGTTCTCCTCGGACGACTTCGAAAAGCCGGTCAAGGTCTGTTCGGGTGGTGAAAAGAATCGCCTGCTGTTCGGCAAGCTGATGATGAGTTCACCCAATGTGATGGTGCTCGATGAGCCCACCAATCACATGGACATGGAAGCCATCGAGGCCCTCAACCTGGCGCTGGTGCAGTACGAAGGCACGATCATCTTCGTCAGCCATGACCGCGAGTTCGTCTCCTCACTGGCCACCCAGATCATCGAGATCAAGGACAGGAAACTGGTGAACTTTGCCGGTACTTATGACGAGTACCTCGCCAGCCAGAACCAGATGAAGAAGGCCGCCAATTACTAGTCCGGCCCCTTCATGAAACAGTCGGAATGATCGGCACAAGGCTCGATCATTCCGACTCAGGCAGTTTGCCAATCATTCTGGTTTGCTCTATCGAGAAGCAAACAGGTGACGCGGGCAACCGAGGGATCATCCGGACTTGCACTACCGAACAACAGACAGCGAGTAATAGCTGCCTGCCCGGATGACCATACGAGCCTGCTGCGTCGCTACTCCACTTCCCTGACGATGCCATCGAACACTTCGCTGACTTGCCGGTGCTGGTAGCGACCCGACTTCGCCTCGGATACCACCTTGCCATTCAAGGCGATGGTGTTGCCTCTCAGAATCGTTCTGACCGGCCAGCCGGTTATCTCGATGCCCTCATACGGCGTGTAGTCCGCTCCGTGGTTCAGGTTCTCCTGACGGATGGTATCGACGCGCCCGGCATCCCACAGCGTGATATCGGCATCGGAACCGACCGCCAGTGTGCCTTTCTGCGGATAGAGACCGTAGAGCCTGGCAGGATTGGTCGATGTCAGTGCCACGAAACGCTCCAGAGATATCCGTCCCTTGGAGACGCCTTCGGAGAACAGCAGTGGCAGACGAGTCTCGACACCCGGAATGCCATTGGGCACCCATTTGAAGGAAGTTTTCGCCTTCTTGTTGTTCTTGCCGATCTCGCCTTCTGCCTCGAAGAAGAACGGGCAATGATCGGACGAGAACACATCGAAGGTACCGTCACGCAGACCTTCCCAGATGGCCTTCTGACTATCCGCATCACGCGGTGGTGGCGAGCAGACATACTTGGCACCCTCGAAATCCATGTTCAGACCTTTCAGGTCATCCTTGGTCAGGGCGATGTATTGCGGGCAAGTCTCGGCATAGACCTTCATGCCGCGCTTGCGCGCCCACTGAATCTGCTCCATCGGGTCACGACCGGATACATGCACGATCATCACCGGCACATCGGTCAACTGCGCATGACTGATGGCCCGATGCGTGGCTTCCCGTTCGGCAATCTGCGCGTGCGCCTCGGCATGATAATAAGGCGCCGTCTTGCCTTCATCCTCCAGGGTGCGTGTCATGTGCTTGATGGCATCGTGCCCTTCGGCATGCACCATCACCAGAGCCTGCTCGCGACGTGCCACCTCAAATACCTGCAGCAGTTCGGCATCGTTCAATACCAGATCATCGTAGGTCATGAACACCTTGAACGAGGTGTAGCCATCGCGTACCAGCGCCACCAGCTCCTGCCCCAGTACCTGTGGTGTCGGATCGGAGATGATCAGGTGAAAGGAGACGTCGGTGTAGCACTTGTCCTGCGCCTTCGCGTGGTACTCGTCGACACACGCTCGCAAGGAAGTCCCCTTGATCTGCAGGGCAAACGGCAGAACTGTCGTATTGCCGCCTGCAGCAGCGGAACGCGTGCCACTTTCAAAATCATCAGCCATGAGCGTACCGTCGGACGTCGGCTGCGCCAGATGCACATGCGCATCGATACCACCGGGCAGCACCAGCAAACCACTGGCATCGATCTCTTCTGCCGCATCGCTGATCTCGTCAGCGATGGCGACAATGCGGCCATCGCGAATACCGATATCAGCCTGGTAGCGATCGGCAGCGGTCACTATGGTGCCACCGCGTACCGCCAGGTCGTAAGGTTTGCTCATGGACGCAGCTCCGAGACGATTTTTGCCAGGGCCTCTGTCAGACGATCGATCTGCTCGACCGTGTTGTAGTGAACCATGGAGACTCGCACACAACCATTATTACCCTGCTCGCCGAGATTCTCGACCAGACGGCGCGAATGGAAATCACCAAAACGGATGGCAATACCGTAGTCATCCATGGCCTTGGCCACCGCCCCGGAATCCACATCCGAGAACTTGAAGGCAATGGTGGGGACGCGATCATTGCCGGACACATCGGTCTCCCCGATGACTCGGCAATCATTGCGCGCAGTCAACCAGCTCATGAGGCGTTCAGTCAGCACATTCTCGTGACGGGTGATGGCGTCGTAGCCGGCAACGATCTGCTCGCGGCGACTACCTTCCACGCCTTCCTTCGCACCCAGTGACGCCAGATACTCGACGATGCCGTCGGTACTATAGGCCAGCTCGTAATTCGGGTTGCCCGGTTCAAGCTTGCCCGGCACCTTGTCCTTGCCGTAGAAGTAATGATATTGGCCATCGAGCTCTGCCAGCAGATCGTATTTGCCGTACATGAGCGCGGTGTGTGGCCCGTAGCATTTGTACAGACTGAACACATAGTAGTCCACGTCCCAGGCTTGCACATCGACCGCACGATGTGGCGCATAGGCCACGGCGTCGACACAGATCTGTGCGCCGTGAGCGTGCACGAAACGCGCTATGTCTTCGACCGGATTGACCCGCCCGAGAATATTGGAACAATGCGTCACGCATACCAGACGCGTGCGATCGGTCATCAGCGGTTCCAGGTCTTCCAGCCGAAGCTGATAGCTTTCCTTGTCGATCGGCCAGGTCTTCACCACGACACCGTATTCGCGCAGACGTTCCCAGGGGCCGATGTTGCTTTCATGATCGGCCATGCTGACGATGATCTCGTCACCCGGCTGAAACTGACTGCGGATGGCATTGGCCAGTGTCTGCAACAAGGCGGTGGTACTGGGGCCGAAGACAATCTCTTCCGGTCTTGCGGCATTGACCAGATCCTGCGCTGCCAGCCGTCCTTTCATCAGGCCTTCGGCTGCCGCCAGAGACACGGCGTAACTGCCTCCGGTCTGCACGTTTCTCTCGAACAGAAACTCGGTAATCCGATCGACAGCCGGACGCAGAATCTGCGAGCCACCGGCATTGTCGAAGAACACCCAGTCGCCATTGAGCGCTGGAAACTGGCTCTGTACATAATCCAGATCCAGTGTATCGAGGGTATTACTCATATCCAATCCTGTACGTCCATCAATGATTCAGCACGGCGCTGAGAAAACTCTGGGTGCGCGACTCTTGCGGTGCACTCAGCACTTGTTGGGGAGAACCTGTTTCGATGATCTCGCCCCCATCCATGAAGATCACCCGATCAGCCACCTGACTGGCAAAACCCATTTCATGGGTCACGACCACCATGGTGACACCGGTGCTGGCCAGATCTCGCATGACATCCAGCACCTCGCCGACCATTTCCGGATCCAGCGCGGAGGTCGGCTCGTCGAACAGCATGACCTGTGGCTCCATGGCCAGGGCTCTGGCAATGGCAACGCGTTGCTGCTGTCCGCCGGATAACTGAGAGGGGTACTTGTCAGCCTGCTCCGCTATGCCGACGCGGGTCAGCAGACGATCAGCCAGCACTCCCGCCTCGGCACGCGGAGTTCCACGCACTCTGCGCGGTGCCAGCATGATGTTTTCACGCACGCTGAGATGAGGAAACAGATTGAAGTTCTGGAAGACCATGCCGACTTCGGCGCGAACCTTCGCCAGGCTGCGGCCGGCTTTCACGGGGATGTTGTCGACGCGGATCTCACTGCCTGCGGAAAAGTCCTCGAGACGGTTGATGCACCGTATCAGCGTTGACTTGCCCGAACCGGAAGGCCCGATGACACACACCACCTCACCCTTGTCGATATCCAGATTGATACCTTTCAAGGCCTCAAAGGCACCGTAGGACTTGCGCAGATTGCGAATACTGATGAAGCCGCTCATCGTCCGTTGCCTCCGCCAAAGCGACGCTCGAGTCGAGAGACATAGGCAACCAGAGGCCAGAGAATCACCACGTAGATGATGGCTGCACCAATCAAGGGGCTGGGGTTGGCAGCCAGCGCCTGCGCCTGAGTGGCCTGTTTGAGCAGGTCCGGCATGGCAACGACCGAAGCCAGTGCCGTATCCTTGATGACATTGATCGAGTTGTTGGTCAGTGGCGGTATGACGATCTTCACCGCCTGCGGCAGGATCACATCAGCCATGGTACGGCGATAGTTCATGCCCAGCGCCGCAGAGGCTTCGAACTGGCCGTTAGGCACGGCCTGTATGCCTGCGCGAAAGATCTCCGCGGCATAGGCGCCCGAGACCATGGTCAGTGCGGTCATGGCCGAGGCAAATGGCGAGAGTCGCAAGCCCAGAAACGGCAAGGCGTAGTACACGACAATCAGCAGTACCAGCAAGGGTATCGAGCGGAAGATATCTATATAGACTCGCGTCAGCCACTGTACGGGCGTCGCGGCATAAAGTCGCAACAGGGCAAGACCGAGCCCCAGTGCCAGACCTGCAATGATACTGAGCACACCCAGCTGCAGGGTAATCCACAACCCCTTCATGAGCATGGGCCAGGTACGCAGGAGTACCTCGGTGTTGAAGAATGTATCGACTATATCCATGGAAGGCTCTTGTCAGTGAAGGGCGCCCCGTCCGCAGGGACGAAGCGCTCGTGCAATGACTTATTCAGCCGATGGCATGTCCATGACCTGAACGGTCGAGGTGGTTTCCTCCGGTGCCGCCCCGAACCACTTCTCATGCAGTTCCGCTACCACACCGCTTTCCTTGAGCTCGGTCAGCACATCATTGACCTTGACCGCCAGCTCCGCATCCTTGGCAAACATCATGGAATACTTCTCACCGGTCTCGATACGCTCGACAACCTGGAGGCTGGGCTTGTCCTTGACGTAGTACAGCAGAGCCGGAATATCGGAAATATAGCCATCGATGCGGCCAGCTGCCAGATCGAGCATGGCAGGCGCCAGACCTTCATAACGTCGGATATCGTCAAATGAGTAGGTTTCGGCATTGGCTGTGGCCCACATGTCTCCGGTGGAGCCGGTATCCACACCCACGACCTTGCCTTCCATTTCTGCCAGTGATTCCGGACCACCGGCAGCTGTTGTCAGTGACTGATCGCTGTCGTAATAGGGTTGTGCAAAGCTCACGGATTGCAGACGCTCATCGGTAATGGTGATGGACGATGTGGCAATGTCGATTCGGCCTGACTGCACGGCCGAGAACAGGCCGTTGAACGGAATATTCTGAATGTCGACTTCTGCACCGAGCTTGTCGGCGACCGCCTTGACGAGGTCGACTTCGAAACCGACCGTGTCGCCGGATTCATTCAGGAATTCCCAGGGCACATTGCCGATATTGGCGCCGACGGTGAGTGTATCCTGCGCCATGACCGAGCCTGCAGTCGCTGACAACAATGAAACGCCGATGGCGGCGCCCTTCAAAAAACGAGTGTTCATACTGTGTGCCCCTGCTACAATGAGTTATTCGGGTTAACCGGTCAGACCGGTCTGACCACTATGTAAGCACGGATGTTTTCTGATTGCAAGCCACCCATGCGCTTGCCTTTTATGCGGTCAGCGATGACAGCAGCCTGCCGAGAGGGTCTGTAGATTGAATTTGATGGACAACAAAGTACCCCTGGGTCAGGCCATCGCGCGCAAGCTGCAGGACATGATTCGCTCCGGTGAACTGCAGCCCGGCGAGAAGATTCCGTCACAGCGAGTCCTGTCGGAACAACTGAAAGTCTCTCGCCCTTCCCTGCGCGAGGCACTGCTGACGCTGGAAACCCTGGGGCTGGTCAGAACCTTGCCGGCACGTGGCACCTTCGTGGTGGACCCGGAGGAAGACAACGGCACACCGCGCACCTGGCGCTATGGCGACACCTACGACATCAAGGATGTCTTCCAGTCACGCATTCTGATCGAGGGAGAGCTGTGCCGTCTGAGCGCAGGTTCACTGAGCGCGGCCACACTCGATGCGCTGGAATCCGCCAATCAGGCTTTCGAGGATGCCTGGAACAATGGTGATCTGATGGCGCATGTGGAGGCTGATCTGCGCTTTCACCGCACCATTGCAGAGGCCTGCAACAACCTCATGCTCAAGCGACTCTACCAGTCAGTGCAGGATTTGCTCAGCGAGAGTCAGCGCCAGCCCATTCCGCACACCGAGCCGGCACGCATGGCCCAATCGATCAGCGAACACCGCTTGATTCTGGAAGCGCTCAGACAAGGCGATTC
>CBDUIJ010000082.1:0-18326 GCA_965367215.1 uncultured Granulosicoccus sp. | reverse complement strand
CCGCGCCTGCGGCCGCGCCTGACCATGAGTTGCCAGCGGATTGCTACCCGGGTCAACCACCTCCGCCACCAGCTTGAGCCGTACCTGTCGGCTGTTGATGGTCCGGACACCGACAATGAACTCGCTCTTCACATTGCCTCTGGCAATGGCCTCGAACAGGCGTGGTATACGCTCACCCAGTTGTTCCAGAAATGCCAGTTGCGCCTTGTTCATGACCAGTAAGCTGTTTTTATATACAGTATTTCGGCAAGACTACAACAATTTCCACTGCAAGCGCCAGTATTGCGGACCATCAGCCACCCTGCTCCTCCAACAAAGGATCGAACGAACAGTCATTCATGCGAGCCTCGATGGACGCCTGAAAAGCCTCCAGTATCAGACTGCGCTCCAGGCTGCGGCGATAGATGATTCCCGAGTTGAAGCCTGCCTCGGCAATGGCTGTCTGAATGATCTGCAGGTCGAACCCCGGCAACAGGGTGATGAAGGTACTGGGTAGAAACGCCAGATAGTCTCCGTTATTGAGCAGGTTCAGCACGGCCAGCAACGAGTCACAGGATACGGCGGCCTCCCGACGCTGCCCGGTTACAAGCTTGACCTTGTCCATGACGGTATCCAGATATCCTCGATCGCTGAGATAGGACACCCAGGGGTATTCCAGCAACGGATAAAGACTGTCCAGCGGTCTGGCCAGGATGGGGTGACCCTGACGGGCCACGACATTCAGGCGAGTACCGAAGAGCGGCTTGCGCGCCAGAAACGAGGGCATCTGTTCGGTTTTCTGAAAACCACCGCAGTAGATGTCCAGCTTGCCGTTATCGAGCTCTTCCAGCGCTGCCGGAAAATTTCTCACACTCAATTGCACCTGCAGATCCGGATAGTGGCGGTGCAGATCAGCAATGGCCTGCGGCAGGATGATCGACATCCACACAGGCGCTGCGGCCAGTCGGATAACCCCCATGCCGCCGCCACCCTGCGCTGTCAGGTCGTCTTCGGCCAACTGACATTCGCGCAACAGATGGCGCGCATGCTGACAAGCGCGTTCACCAAAAGGTGTCAGGCGCAGCCCTCGTGGGTGCCGTTCGAACAGCTGCTCGCGGCATTGCGCCTCCATCAGCCGGATTGTTCGCGACAGCGCAGGCTGCGTCAGCGACAAGGCTTCGGCCGCTGCGTGAACCGTCCCGCAATCCGCGATGGCAACCAGTCTGCGCAAGCTCTCGAGATTGGAAAACAAATGCCCCTCCAGGTGGTAGCAACCGCCCTGATAACGGAATGTTATCGATTTCTAATAATATGTGATTGGATTTTATTTGTCGCTCATGGCATTTTTCCAACATCACACGGAAGCCGCAGGAAATCGTCATGTCGAGCCACAACCAGACGTCTAACTCACGACGCCGCTTCATCAAGCAACTCGCCGGAGGCGCAGCGGCGCTCGGCGGCGGAGCTACCCTGTCACCTTTGCTGGCCCAGTCCGCCACCGCCTTGCCACCGGCCATCAACACCTTGACACCCGGCAGTGTGCTGCGCTGGATTGACAGCGGGGATCAGAAGGCCGTTTTCTACAAGGCATTCTTCCAGCAATACGCAAAGGACAGAGGCATCGAGGTGATCTATGACCCTTTGCCCTGGAACGAGATTGCCAAGGTCGTTCCTCTGGGCGTTCGCAACAAGACCGCTCACGACGTCTTTGCCCTGCCACAGAATTCCAATCCGGCCGATGCCGTCACCGAGGGTTGGCTACAGCCCTACGATGATTTCATCCCCGATATCGAGACCTGGAAGGCAGGCTTTCCCGAGGGTGCCTTTCTGCCCGGTATCAATGTCTTCGACGGCAAGACCTACGGCCTGCCCTTCACCTCGAACAAACGTTCCTCGACGCATCTGCTGTTCAATCGCAACTACTTGCAGGAAGCCGGATTCGACCCCGAGTCCAAGGCCTTGACCCAAAGTGACTTTCGGGAGGCGGCGCGCAAGATTACCGAAAACGGCAAGGGGCGTTACTTCGGCTTCATTCTCGGCGGCAATCAGATCGGTCGGTGGTCCGCCATAGTCAGAGATATTGCCCGTCTGTCCGGCGCCAGTGCTGGCGCTGACAGCGTGGTCGAGGCAGATATCGATTTCCGTACCGGCGAATACACCTTTGACAGCGATCAGTATATCGAAGCCATCGAACTGCTCATTGCCCTGCAGAAGGATGGCAGCATGTTTCCCGGCGTCATGGGTATCAATGCACCTCAGGCACGTGCCTTCATGCCGCAAGGAGCTGCCGGCATGATTCTTCAGGGTCCCTGGAATATTCCTGCCTGGGAAAGTCAGAACCCCGAATTCGATTTCGGTATCGGTTCTGCCCCATTGCCCGATGAGGGGCCTGCGGGTCATCTGACCATCGGCCAGGGTGCCGCAGCTCCCAACACCATGTGGCTGTGGAGCGGCTCTGAAAATGGCGCCATTGCAGGCGACATATTCCATTACCTGGGTACGCTGCAAGGTCAGACAGCCTGGGCCAATGTGGTCGGTGCCGGTGACCCGCCCATCATGCCCGAAGCAATCGAGAAGGCGGACATGTCTCCCCGAGCCAAAGCGGTATTGCAACTGTTCAACGAACAGATCCGCGTCGGGCCCAACCCCGTTGTCGGCACCCCGGCCCTGTCCAGTGTTGTCAGTTCCTTCCAGGCGCCGGACCTGAGCTTTGCACTGACGGTGCAGGGCCTTGTCGGCGGCCAGCTGAAGGATGTCGGCAAGGAAATGAAAGCCTTGAAGACTCGCTACGATGACGCACTGAACCAGGCCTTTGACAAGGCACGCGCCAATGGCAGCGATGTCAGTCGCGATGACCTGGTGTTTGCCAACTGGGACCCTGCTACCGACTTCGGTAGCAAGAACTACTAGGGCTCCAGCCACCTGATCTTGTCGGGCGGATGGACCCCACCAGACGCTCGACACCTGAATCACGAGGCAACGCTGTTTCGCTGAAACAGCGGCGGCACGGCCATGGAAGGCCTTGCCTGCCCTGCCCAGCCTGAATCCCACACGCCGACCCCAGAGCACTGACCGTGTCCAACAGAAAACGACAGCCGCGAGCCTTATACCTGGCCATGGTACCGGGACTGGTGCTGGCCGGCATGTTCACCTTCTACCCGATATTGGCAGCAGGCTATTACGCTCTGTTCGACTGGTCCGGATTCAACTCACCCAAGGTGTTTGTCGGACTGGACAATTTCGCGCGCCTGATGACAGATCCTTTCTTCTGGGGCGCCTTCAAGCGTTCATTGATCTTTTTGCTGGGTACCGTCCCGCTGCAGATGTTCATATCATTATGGATTGCCGTTCTACTCAACAATCAATTGCTGAAGCTGTCCAATGTCTTCCGCACGCTGATCTTTCTGCCGGTTGTCACCCCGGTTGCCGTCATCGGTATCGTCTGGACATTTCTGCTCAGTCCGTTCAACGGCCCCATCAACGGCCTGCTACTCGACCTGGGACTCCTGTCCCGCCCAATCGATTTCCTGGGCTCCTCGGATACGGTAATGCCATCGGTCATCAGCGTCTATGTCTGGAAATGGCTGGGGCTGACCATGATCTACTGGCTCGCCGCCTTGCAGACAGTACCGGAGGATGTCTACGAAGCTGCCAAACTTGATAACTGCAAGGGTGGTCGCCTACTGCTGTTCGTCATCCTCCCCATCATTCGCCCCTTCGCTCTTGTCATCCTGTTGATATCTGCCGTTGGCGCGCTGAATGTCTTTCCGCTGATCATGAGCATGACCAACGGTGGCCCCTTCTTCTCCTCCGAAGTCATTGAAATCTTCATCTATCGCTCAGCCTTCGCCACGGCTGAGGGCACACGCACGCAACTCGGTTATGCAGCCGCGGCCGGCGTGCTCTTCGGCCTGCTGATCATGATGCTGACATTACTACAAGCCGTGATATCACGACGTTCGGGGAAAACATCATGAGAACCCTGTTGAACTGGCCACGCCGCATGGTGTTCGGTGATCGCAAGCCAACCCGAGGCGTTGCCATGACCAGCCTCCTGCTGGCCGCCCTGTGCTGTCTCTGGATCTATCCTTTCCTGTGGATGATCTCCACCAGCCTCAAGACTACTGGCGAGATCTTCATGGGCACCGGTCTGATACCGGAAACACCTGTACTGGAGAACTACGCCCGCGCCTGGACCGATGCCCACATGGGCAGCTACTTCGTCAATACCGTACTGGTAACCGTCGGCTCTCTGATCATCGTGACGGTCTGCACCTCCCTGCTGGGGTACGTACTGGGGCGTTATTCGTTTCGCGGCAAGTCCCTGCTGATCGCCGCCTTCGTCGCCACCGTCTTCGTCCCCCAGGGGTTCACTATCATTCCCATCTTCGAGATGCTCAGTTTCTTCAAGCTGTCCACCAGCCTGTGGGGGCTGACTCTTGCCACCAGTGGGCATGCCATGGCCATTTACGTGCTGCTGTTTGCCGGCTACTTCAGGCAACTGCCGGACGAGCTCGAGGACGCAGCGATCATGGATGGCGTCGGTTTCTTCAAGATATTCTGGTACGTCATGCTGCCTCTGGCACGCCCCATTGCCGTCACCGTCATCATCATGCAGGTCCTGCACGCCTGGAATGATTTTCTGCTGCCGCTGGTCATCACGCTGGCCAATCCTGCTATCCGAACTCTCTCTGTCGGCATCTACGCATTCAAGGGGGAACAGTCGATTGACTGGTCCGGCATGGCGGCGGCGTCGACGATTTCCGTCGTGCCCATCGTCCTGCTGTTCATTCTCCTGCAGCGCTATTTCATCAACGGCCTGGCCGGCGCGGTGAAGGGCTGAGTTTCCAGTATCCACGGTTACCGGACTGACAAATCAACATGAACGATAAAGTCAATATTCTGCTGATCTCCACTGACCAGCAGCACTTCAGTGCGCTGGGGGCGGTCAATCCTGCCATCAGCACGCCCAATCTGGACCGGCTGTGTCTTGAAGGTACACGGTTTGACCGAGCCTATTGTCCCAGTCCGGTCTGCACGCCATCACGCGCCAGCATGATCACCGGGCTGTATCCGTCGCATCATGGCGCCTGGACCATCGGCGTGAAACTACCTGAAAATGTCGACACTGTTGGCGCACAGCTGTCAGCCAATGGCTACAAGACCGGCCTGATCGGCAAGGCGCATTTCCAACCACTGGCATCACGTCCGGGTTGTGAATCCCTGGAGTCGCAACCCACGCTTCGGGACCTGGACTTCTGGCGAAAATTTCAGGGTCCCTGGTATGGCTTCGACCACATCGAACTGTCGCGAAATCACGCGGATGAAAGCCATGTTGGTCAACACTATGCCATCTGGCTGGAAGAGCAGGGTTTGAGCAATTGGCGAGATTACTTTCAGCCATTACCCGGCGATACCGCAAGTCATGCTCCGGATACCGGAACCGACTTGCCCTACTGGGCACGCAAGCAACGCAGCTGGGAATTACCGGAGCATCTTCACTACACGCACTGGACCGGAGAGCGCAGCCTGGCATTTCTGGAAAAGCAGGCGGCGGACGATCAACCGTTTTTCCTGTGGTCCAGTTTTCATGACCCCCACCCTCCCTATGTCGTGCCCGAACCCTGGGCATCCATGTACGACCCACAGGACATGCACCCGGGGAAATTGTCACCGGGAGAACATGCACGCAATGGCCCCCATTTCGCCAAGACGCAGGAAGCCGGTCCTGACTTCAAACAGTGGCATACCCCTTTCGAGGCACATGGCTGCGCCAGTCATCTGTATCCCCAGGAGTCACTGAAAAAGGACATGGCCGTCTACTACGGCATGATGAGTTTCGTTGACAAGGAGGTCGGCAGGATTCTCGACAAGCTCGATGAACTGGGTATCGCGGATAACACGCTGCTGGTCTTCACCACCGATCACGGGCATTTCCTGGGTCAACACGGACTGGTTGCCAAGGGACCGTTTCACTACGAGGACATGCTGCGCATACCGATGATCGTGCGTTGGCCGAACAAGGTCGCGGCCGGCAAGGTCAACCACGCCATCCAGAGCCTGGTTGATCTCACGCCGAGCTTCCTCGATGCCGCCGGGCTCGGTGCACCCGAGCACCTGCAGGGCGTTTCGCAGATTCCGGTCTGGAAGAATGAGATAGCCGAAGCGAGGGATTTTGCGCTATGTGAAAACCGGCACAATCCGCACATGCCTCATCTGGTGACTTACATCGGCAAACGTTACAAGGTGACGGTGTACAAGGAAGGAGATTTCGGCGAGCTGTTTGATCTGGAAGAGGACCCCGGCGAGTTTCACAATCTGTGGGATGACCCTGAAGCGGCGCACTTGAAACAGGCGCTGTTGCAAGACTTCGTACAGGGAATGCTGAAGTCGGAGCTGATGATCATGCCGCGCATTGCACATGCCTGAAAGGGCAAGGTGCAGACTGTTCGCTATTGGAAGTTGATCCAGTACAACGTTGAAGTAACCAGAAAGGCGAGGAAAGACACTGTTTCTTCGCCCCGGACACAAAAGCGGCGTCCGAAGACGCCGCCCCCTACTCCGATTGATCCGGCACCAGCGGTCAAACTACCGTGATGCCGAACTGCCTTGAGCTATCGGTCAGAAATCAGCTTTCGACCGAATTCTCGATAGCCGGCGTCTGATTGCCAACCGGGATCTTTCGAGGTTTCATGGCTTCAGGAATTTCCTTCACCAGAGAGATCTTCAGCAGACCGTTGTCCAACTGTGCATTGACGACCTCTACGTGGTCCGCCAGGTTGAACTTGCGCTCGAAAGAGCGAGTAGCAATACCGCGGTGCAGATAACGGGAATCCTTTTTCTGGTCTTCCTTTCTACCGCGAACTGTCAGTACACCCTGCTCTACCTGGACATCGATCTCGTTGTCCTGGAAACCGGCAACTGCCAGTGTGATGGCGTACTTGTTCTCGCCGACCAGTTCGATGTCATAAGGAGGGTAACCGGCAGATTGTCTGTCGGCACTCAGAGCTGCATCAAGCAGTGAACCGAAACGGTCAAAACCAACGGTGTTTGCGTACAGGGGAGTCAGATCGATTTTCATTACAGTATTCTCCAAAAGAAGCAATATGATTTAGCGCGTCGACTCTCATGGAGACCTCGACGCAACAACAAACTAGGGTCTGGAAGCTTCGTTTTCAAGTGCCCGATACGCTATGAAACAGGCAACTTTTCGACGATTCCTTCGCCTTGCGGAGCATATGATCGGGTGCTCTGCGAAAAGTTCAAGACCCTGCAGATACTCTGAAATCTGCTCATCGAAAAAACACCGTTCATCCCCTGACCCGTCCCGGAAAACCTCAGTCAGATAGACCAGCAACGCTACGGCACTACCTGTTCAGGGACGGGCTCTGTGCAGCATGGAGAGGAAGATCACCTCTCTTCGACATACACCGTTATATCCTCAGGGAAGGACTCCTGCAGGCAGCGCAGTTTCTCGAGCAGACTCTCGGATACCTGTTTTCCCTTGGCAATAACCAGCACGCCATTCGGATCACACAGATCTCTCGAGAGAACCTTGCCCGCTACCAGAGCACCGATCGTTGTCTTGCGCTCAGCCAGGTCAGATACCTCCCTTTTAGGGTTATCCAGCCAGCTCAGAAACTGATTGACCACCTGTCCGTCATATCGCTTGCCTGATTCCGCCGTCAGATACTTGCGCGCCTCTGCAGCGGTCAGATGCTCTTCCAGGATTCGCCCTTCCTGCAGATCGACATACGCCTTTGCAACGGACAGAATCCGGGACGACATGGGAATCTCCTTGCCATCTCTCCTGTCCGGGAAGCCGGTGCCATCCATACGCTCACAGTGATGCCTGATTGTCCTGGCCGCATCGGTCAGAGGATCAAGGCTGAGCAATGTGGCTTCTGCGACAACCGGGTGTCGCTGGTACTCCCGCTGCTGGCTCGCATTCAGAGAGGTATACGGCGTCAGAACGGATTCATCGGACAGTCCCAGCTTGCCGATATCACACAGCAAGGCGGCGTTGTAGAGCGCATCACAGGTACTCTTCTCCAGCCCCAGTTTCTGACCGACTGCCCGGGCATCACTGGCCACGGTGTTTCTCGAACTCAAGCCGCCACGGGACTGAACCATTCGGGAAAATACCTCGATGGTTGCAGCGTAACCCGCATGCAACGCATCGTGTGCTTCGGAAATTTCCTGCCTGGCCAGCTCAATTTCCCTGGTGCGTTCTTCGACCTTCTGCTCAAGGCCCTCATTCAATGCCGACAGCTCTTCATTCTGCTGGGCGGTCAGCAACTCGAGGCGGTTCTTCTCCTCCAGCAAGCGCTTGTTCTCCATGGCTTGCTTGACACACATGACGATGTCCGAGTCATCCCACGGCTTCGTCAGGTATCGGGATATCTCACCCTGATTGATAGCCTCTATGGCCGATGTCAGATCAGCGTATCCGGTCAACAACATGCGCGCGGTGGATGGCCACTTGCGTGCCACCTCTGACAGGAACTTGGCTCCATCCATTCCGGGCATGCGCATGTCACTGACAACAATGTCGATTGCCTCCTTCTCCAGCACAGCCAGGCCTTCATCACCGGAGTTCGCCAGATGGATCTTGTAGCCCGTCGGCCTGAACAGTCTGTTCAGAGAGTTCAGAATCGGGCGCTCATCATCAACGAACAGTATCTGAGGCTGTGCCTGTGGCTCTGGCTCTGGCTGAAGCACCTGCTCTTGCTCAGGCTGTAGCTCTGACCCTGCCTGAAGCTCTTCTTCAGGCTCTGCTTGTAGCTCTTGCATGACTGCATTCATTTAAACTTTCCCATGTCAGTTCCGGCTCTGGACTGTCAGCGACCATCAGTCCGCAGCGTTCATCCTCTCAGGGGATGTAACGCTGAACCTTCGCTTCTGCTTAACCCTGTTCTTGATGAATCGGTAGCTTGATGGTGAACTGGCTACCTGAGCCCACTTCACTCTTGACCGACAATGTTCCACCGTGCTCTTCGATGATGCCGAAGGAAATCGACAATCCGAGCCCGGTGCCACTACCGACCGGTTTGGTTGTAAAGAACGGATCGAAAATGGATCCGAGCTTGTCCTCGGGGATTCCGCAGCCGGTGTCACTGACGGTCAGATAAACCCAGGTATCATCACAGCGCGTGGAAATGGTGACCACTCCCGGTTGTTCGAAGGATTGCGATGCGTTCACCAGCAAATTCAGAAAGACCTGATTGATCCTCGCCAGATTGCACGACACCTGTGGCAAGTCACCGAATTCAAGCTTGACCTCACACGAATATTTCATTTCGTTGGCCAGGACCTTCAATGTGGACTCGATGCCCGAGTGCAGGTCCGCTTCGCTGTAATCAGCACTGTCGACCCGGGAAAAGCTCTTCAACCCCTGTACGATTTCCTTGACGCGCAAGGAACCGGCCAATGAGTCGTTCACCAGCTCGATGACATCATCCAGTACGAAGTCGATGTCCTCCTTTGCCTGAATTTCCTGCATTTTCAGATAAAGGGATTCATCGGCATTACCTGCCTTGATACTGTCGGAATACTGGCGATACCCGGTAATCAGCTCCCTCATCACATCCGTGTAGGACTGCAAGGTCCCCAGATTACTGGTGATGTAGCCAATCGGATTATTGATCTCGTGCGCCACGCCAGCCGCAAGCTGGCCGACAGACGCCATTTTTTCGGATTGCACCAACTGCGCCTGAGTACTCATCAAGGCCGCGTTTGCTTTCTCTATCTCCTCGTTACGTCGCTCTATCTGGGCATTCTTCAGCTTCAGGTCTTCACTGGCTCCATAGAGCTCGCGCGACTTGGTCTCCAGAAAGTTCTCTGCCTGTTCTCGCGCCTGCCTTTCACGTTTGAGTGCACGCTCCAGCATCCCGACTCTATCCGAATCGTTGACCACCGGCGCTTCACTAGGCAAAACTGAGCTCCAGCCGGCACTGATCTGCCCCCTGATGCATGCATTGCGAATGAACCAGGTCAATCTTCTCACTGAATATTTCTGATGTCCCCACGATCAATCCTTCAGCAAGGTGGCAGAGCTTTCGGGGCGAGGAATAGAGCATGGTGAGCTGCGTATCACCAGTGCTTTCGTAGGCAAATTCAGGCAACAGTGTATCCGGATGCAGTTTCTTGACCTCGACGTGTACCACGTCATGCACACTCTCAAGAAAGCTCTTGGCAGTGTGATCCGCCATGAATTCAGGATGCAACTTGTAGAATTTGTGCATCGTGTAGGTACCGAAGGTTCGGACGAGATCAGCTGGCGCCGCCCCTGTGATATCTGACAGCGCCGTGACGTAGGCAATGAGCTCACCGTCGGGATAGACCTCGGCGCTGGTATAGACCGCGCCGGATGCAGGAGAGGTCTCCTGAATCAGCTTGTCCCAGACTTCCATACCGAAATTATCGGTGACAAGGTCAGCGAATATATTGAATACAATTCCTTTCATGCAAGCTGCCCTCAGACGCCGTGTCAGATAATCGTGTCTTTCTCCGGCTGACTCCTGATGTGCGTGAGACAACTCGGAATACGGTGTCAATCGAACCGACAGCGAATCGACCACCGTGGTTCTGCAAGAAACTTCGACTCGAATTGAATCCGAGTGCCGTCCCGTGGACATCGTCGGATGAACCACCGGATTCTTGCTGACATAGGTCTATCGGTAGGAAAGCCACGAAATTCATCATTGTCATGAATTCTGATGAGTTGCCTGCTCCAATCATGAAGTGGCCGATGACTTGGACCGATGGACTTCACATTTCCCAGATGCGCACCGGGTGATCCAGGCGACAGGAATTCGCTATCCATTCCCCGATCATGCTTGCAGTGAAATGTCCCTTGGCACCACAAGCCCGATCGAGGACGGATAAGCGTCAATCCGCCACGCTGATGAACATGTTCGCCTGAATATCGTCGTACTCGAGCTCCGTGTTGTTGACAATGACATCAGCCAGTGTCTGCCGGTATGTCAGGCCCTGCAATTCAGGGCGGTCAAGCTGTGATCGCAACGCGCGGTTCCAGGAATAGAAAAAACGATCACCGTCACGCAGGGCCTCGAACTGCTGTTTCCAGATGGCGAGCTGCAATTCACCGAATTCACTACCCGGCAGATGCGGCTCGGAGATCATGCCGACAAAGGCATCCACCCGGTCGATATCACCATAGACGCCCTTCAGCCTGGCAGCCAGCGTTGTACGCCTGACACCCGTTACCGCCTCGGTGTCTGCGGCGTCAGAGCCCAGTTCCAGAAGCTGACCGTCAACGTCTCGCAACTCGACAAACGTCAGTATGTCGGGATCATTGATCGGATCATTGGCATCGATCAGCGCATCATCGACTGGAAAGGATTCACTGACTTCACCTGTCATCTCGGAGAAGCTCGCTATTTCTGCCAGGCCATAGGCCTTGCGCATGTCGTTGTAGCTGGCCATGCCGTGTTCACGGCCACGCATGATATCGAGCACTCCAATATCATTGATCAGTACAAAACACTCATTGAGTGTGGGTCCATCCAGACACTCTTGCGTGTCCGTGGTGCGCTCGACCGGAATCTGGAACATCACGCTGCGCAGCTGATTGTCTATCTGCTCGTCATTCCGGTATTGCGGTTCACCACCCAGGCCCACCAGCAACGGACCCAGCCCCAATTGCGTTACCAGCTGCGGACGATGAAAAGCGACATTCAGGGGTACCGCCAGCTCGATTTCACCGCTCCCCTCATCTCCGAACTCTATCTCGATACCGGCTTCATCGAATTGAGTCAGCAAGCTCTGATCATACTGGCTGGCCATTGCTTCCAGCTCTATCTCCCCGTGAATCATGCTGTGGGCACGAAAGCCAACGGTTGCAAATTCATTGCTGACACTGGTGTCAACGTCGGCCCGATAATGGCGAGCAGGTTCGAGTACCACACCCAGAGAGGGCAGGAACTCCTCGTAGGTGATGTACTGCTGCGTCGCTATCACCAGCCGGCGGGCCATATCGAACTTGCGCTGTTCAGGCCAGTCCTCTGGCAGCTGACCCACGATGCGATTGTGCTCTCTGACAAAAAGCGTCTGTACGGCAGTCAGCGCGATATTCTCATTGGCACGTAAATCGCCAGCAATGATGGCCTGCTCATCGGCATCCGGTGCGTACAGAAGATTCCCCAGTCGTTCCATGGCTGGAGCGCTGCTCGGATCACCCCGTTCAGTAGCCCTTGGCAGGTACTGACCAGGGCTCATCAGCAGACGCGCACCGTTGTTGGATAAATCGCCGTCAACGGGTCCTTCACGCAACCATTCAAGACGCTCTTCGGTTCCGCCATATACCGCCCAGGCATCGATGAAGCTACTGACCGTATTCAGCTGCTCTCGGGCACTATCAATGCCTGTCCCTTCCATCGCCGCACTACGAGTCGTTCTGAAATCACCATCGCCATGAGCAAAGGTCTCCAGCGGGTCGGACTCGTCATAGCTCATCAGCAGAGGCTCTTCACTGCTGCCTCGCAGCCCGATCGTATGATCAATGAATTGCCCCCAGTTGTAAGCCCATTGCGTCACACCGTTTTCCGAGAACAGGTTCTGAGCCTGGTCCTCGAATATGCGATTACTGATGTAGCGTGGTTCAGGCCCTTCTGCAGGTACTGCAATGCCATCGGCATAGTTTGCCGGTGCCAGTCGTCGATAGGCGGTATTGGCTGAGCCGGACAAGGGGGTCTGACGGTTGTTGTCGCGACCATCGAGTGATTGCAAGTCGCGATGGGATTCTCTGTAAGGTGCCTGTCTCTCACTGGCACCTGCCACAACGGCCATGCAACACAGTGCCATGAAGCCCGAGACCAGATGCAATGCATCAGGACTGCTTGAAGAAGGCGTTTTTCGAAAAGGAAATGTCACAAGGGATTTTCTGATAATCATAAACTGGTTTTTTGTTACGTATGAATTTTCGAGAAGGCCGTAGGCTCTCTCTGGTCGACATGATGGTGACCGGATCGACTGCAGGCTCAGGCCGAACAGTCATCCAACAAGGAGCGCAGGGCATTCACCAGCAGCTGGTTCTCGTCGGGAAGATTGACAGCCAGCCGCAGGTATCGCTCGCTGGAGCCTCGCTTGTTACTGCATTCGCGAATGAAGCAGCCGTGCTGCTCCAGCAAGGTGTTGCGCAGTGCCTTTCCTGATATGCCAGGCGCCAGCTCCACGAAAACGAAGTTCGCCTGCGAAGGAAACACATGCAGATTCTCAACAGTCTTCAGGCTCGCCACGAACATCTGCCTGTCCTGATGGGTTCTCCTGAAGCTGGCATTGAGTTCTGTTCGCATTCCAGCCACTCGCTGCAGTACGAACGCCGCCAGACCGTTTATATTCCAGAACGGAAGTCGTTTGCGTATCTGCACAGCGCGTTGCTCGTGAGTCACGGCATATCCAAGCCGCAGACCATGCCAGCCCAGCGACTTGCCCAGACTCTTGACGACAACAAGATTTCTGTTGATACCGACAAGGTTCGCCGCACTGGCAACGGTGGAATAGTCGATGAAGGATTCATCAATGATGATCTGCGGCAAGTCCGAAAGCTGTTGCAACAGCTCGCGCACTGCCTTGATCGGCATCACCGCTCCCGTCGGGTTATTCGGATTGGAAAGGACAAGCGTCCTGATACCGTGTTCGCGAACAAAGCTGACAATGTCCGCCACGGACAGCACATGATCGCGTCTCGCATCCCGCTGGATGTAATGAATCGGCACACCGTGCAACTCGGGTAGATCTGTCCACTGCCCGAAGGTTGGCGTACAGCTCGCCATCGGCCCTGCAGCTTTCTGACAGAGCATGCTGATGATCTCGGTTGAGCCATTGGCAACGATGATCTGTGAGGAAGGCACGCCTGTCAGTGTCGAGAGTGCCTCCTGATGCACCTCGGCATAGTCCGGGTAGTATTTGACGATATCCGGTAACGCTGCGTGTATCGCCTCCAGCAGCGATGGCGGTGGAAAGTGCCGGTTCACAGGCACGCAGAAATCAATGGGCTCCTGCTCCGCAGGCAAGGCTTGTCGAACACTGAAGAATGCCGGATTATGCGCTTTGGTCGCAAACAATGACTGAGTAGAATCAGCGTGCATGACAACCTCCTGCCACGATGCGGTGGTTGCCGATGATCTGCAGGTCCTTCCCGAATCGCCGTTTGATCGATTCGATCAGTGTCTCACCCAGACCATCACGACTGCGATACAGCACGCCCAATACCGTCCCACTGTGCGCACAATTGACCCCCAATGCACCTTCGCTGGTACTGCTCGCCAGAAGTTCATCAAACTGTATCTTGGGAAGAATTTCCTGGCTCATCCTCGCACTGATGGTCGCAGCAAGGGCAATACCCACCGGGTCACCCATTCGCAGGCTGTTGGTCAGTAACGCAAGCGTGGCAACCACCTTTGCCTGTGCATTTCGATAGACACTGCGAGCCCGTTCGCGATCGAATTGCAACGTGTCGATTTCCCCGCCACAATCCACGACCACCACACTCAAATCCTCCGGTGCCGGCAGACAGGCATGAACAGCACCATTGAGATGATTGACGTGAGCGATACCGGGTAGATGCACACTGTCCGACGGTTCGATACGCGCTATCAGTCTTGATAACTCGACCGGTGACAGAGTCAGGCCACGAATATCACAGGCCAGGCTCAGTGCCGCTGCCAGGTCTGCAGAGCTCGAGGCCATTCCCTTGCCACGAGGAATATCGCTCGTGACCACCAGCTCGCGGCCCTGGACAGAGTCCAGCGATGCCTTGTTCCCGGGCAGTTTCTGACGTTCGACATAGGTATCCAGCAATGCAATCGCATCGACTACCTTCGAATAATGTGCCGCATCACGAACAAGCAGACCGCTCTTGCCTGCTGGAAAGGCAGCGGCTCGCGCATAACGTTCAATGGGACAGTTGACCAGAAAATCACGACCATCAACAGCGCCCTGCATCAATTCTCCACAAGTAGCTGGAGCCTGCCGTGTGGGTATTCGCTGCGAAGACGTGAAAGAGCTTCCATGACTCGAAAGATTCCCTGCATTCTCCGAGCAATCGGGTACAGCCACGCCTGACAAGGCGGCCGTATGAAAAGAAGTCCTGCTGAGTGTCATCGTTTATTCCATCAGTTGCTGATAGGGACAGGCACTGAAGCACTTGCCTTGGAATCATTAACGCAACGGATGGAATTCGGTTGACAGGCGATTGAACATTGCCAGCCGGGTTACTGCTGCAGGCACGGCAGATCCGCAGCCTGACAGGAAAACGATGACTACTCTGTAATGGGCAGGCTTACGATGACTTGCAGACCGGACGGCTCACGATTGTGCATGGACAGCGTTCCACCGTGGGACCTGATGATCGACAGCGCTATTGACAAGCCAAGCCCGGCTCCTCCCGTTTCACTGTTGCGACTGTCATCGCCCCTGACAAACGGTTCGAACACCGTCTCCATTCTCTCTTCCGGAATTCCCGGCCCATCATCATCGATAACAATGCGGGCGTATTCCGCGGTGCACTGAAGCGATACTCTTGCGCCTGAGCCGTAGCGAATCGCATTGTCCACCAGATTGCCGACAGCACGAAGCAGCGCGACGGGCCGTGCCCGGATGGTCTGCGCCTCGCCAGGTGTGAACGCGGCACCTCGTTCCTGACACAAATGGGAGAGCATGTCATTCAGCTCAACGTTCTGTACCTCTTCACCTTCCGCATTGCCACGGGCGAAGGCGACCAGCCCATTGGCCATGACCGTCATCTCGTCCAGGGTTCTCACCATCGGATCCCGGAACTCGTCGTCCAGCATTTCTGCCCGAATACGCAGACTGGTGATCGGCGTGCGCAAGTCATGCCCTACTGCGCCAAGCGTACGCGTTCGCTCGGCATCGAACCGGGCTATCTGGGCCTGCATGGCATTGAAGGCCGCTGCAGCTTCACGCACTTCACGAGCCCCTTGCTCAGGCACTCTGGCAGATCGGTCTCCACGACCCGCGGCCTGAGCAGCTTCCGCCAGCAAGGCCAGCGGCTGCGTCAGGCGTCGAACGAACCACAGACCCACGATGAGGACCGACACCAGTGACAATCCCAGAATGAGATAAAACACCCCCTCTCCGAGCAGTGCCGACACATGCCCCTGTGAGGGAGGTTCGCTTCTGGCTGTGATATTGACCCAGTCGCCACCGGTGAGCATCGTTCCTGCCCCGGAATCTGCCTGCGTCGAGTTCCCCCCCCGCCCTACTTCAGAACCCGACGACATTCGAGTACTGACAGCCAGTTGAATCGACACGCCGATGATCTCGGGTGCTAGCCGCTGCGGAGGGCCGCGTTCATTCTGCTGGCGGGCATCATCTCGGCGACTATCCGGAGGCCTGCGTGTGCCTACCATCACGAAAACCTTGCGTGGTGACAGGGATTGGCTGAGGCGCTGCTGCAGAGAACGTGATCGGTCATTGTCCGCCGTTGCGCCGATCAGCGGATTCTTGCTCAATTCAATCTGGGCAACGCGTGTCGAGGCCTTCCTGACAATGGCCGGCCGCAAATCGGCTTCTATGGTCTCCAGCACGGGTACCAGCGCAACAATCCGTTCGAGTTCACGGCTGTCCCGTGACTCCCGCCCCCAGCGGGCACGCTCCAGAGAGAGCACCAGCAAGGCCAGCACATTTGCCACGATCAGCGCGGTTGCCAGCAACAAGGCGAAGCGGGCTGCCAGTCCATCGGGCAACCACCTGGACAATGAAAGGCTCATGCGTCTCCTGACTCATCAGTCTGTACATCTGCCGCCAGCGCATAGCCACCACCCCAGTCGGTAACCAGCAACACCGGATTTTGCGGATCATCCTCGATCTTGCGGCGCAGCCGACTGACCTGGTTATCAATGGCCCTGTCATAGGCCTTGGCTTCCCGTCCCACGGTGAGATCGAGCAGGCTTGAGCGACTGAGTACCTTGCGCGGGTTATCCAGCAACACCTCCAGCAAGCGGTTCTCACCCGTGGTCAGTTCGACCTGTCGGCCATCATCATGTCGCAGCTGCCTCGATGCCGGGTCATGGACCCAGCCCGCAAACCGTCGCAAACTGCTGGAAATCCTGTGGACCGGCGGTGGCACACGGCGAAGCACCGCCCGAATACGCGCCTGCAACTCGCGTGGGTTGAAGGGTTTCGCCAGATAATCATCAGCACCGATCTCCAGACCGACGATTCGATCCGTATCGTCCCCCATCGCCGTCAGCAGGATGACCGGTGGTCCATCATTGGCTACCAGCCAGCGACACAGACTCAAACCATCCTCTCCGGGCATCATGACGTCCAGAATGACGATGCCGATGGCCGACTCAGCCACTGCCTTGCGCGCCTCGGCAGCGTTAGCCGCCAGTTGCACCCGAAAGCCCTTGCTGCGCAAGTACTGACCCAGCGGCTCCCGAATGTCACGCTCATCATCGACTATCAGTATCTGTACTTCAGAGGCATCCGACATGGGCTGTTCCAGACCTTCATTCAGTTATCAATCAGCTTGTATTGTGCCGACTGAACCCGGCTTTTGCACCGCCCTGTGCTCCCCTTGACGCAGGGATTTGTCGCAATTTGTATCAGTCGGGACAACTGCGACCATACGCGACAAAACAGCCCTGCGGCTGACACACACTCGAACGATCCAGCCCCTACTGTGTATTCCAACGGTCACTGACCGGCTTTTCACCAACACACACACAAGGGAATTCACATGAAATCTGTTAAATCCATTTCAATGATTCTGGCTTCTGCTCTGGTACTGGGCACTGTCGGCGTAGTCGCCAATGCACAGGACCAGGACGACTCGACCGTTGACGAACAACAACTGCCGAAGGAATCACGTCAATCTGCAGATCGCGAAAAGGGCCATGGCAAGGGCCGTCATGACAAGCGAATGATGGCTGAGGGCTCTCGACACGGAATGTCCGGTCAACGCGGTCCGGGTGTCATGCTCAAACTGCTCAAGACCGTCGATGCAGACGCAGACGGTGCCGTAACACAGGAAGAGATCGATACCTTCAAGGCAGCTCAGGTAAGCGGCGCAGACAGCGATGCGGACGGTGCACTGAACATCGAAGAGTTCGACACCATCTACCGTGCCCTGACACGCTCACGTATGGTCGATATGTTCCAGGATTTCGATGAAGACGGTGACGGCGTGATCAGCGCAGCTGAACTCGATGAGCGTGTCGGCCATATCGTCGAACGAATGGACCGTAATGATGACGGTGCCATCAGTCAGGAAGACGGACGTCGCCACGGCGGCAAACGCGGCAACTGATCTCGACATCAGCCAGGCCCTGACGCCCTGACGCCCTGACGCCCTGACG
>CBDUIJ010000081.1:0-18357 GCA_965367215.1 uncultured Granulosicoccus sp. | reverse complement strand
GTATCGATATCTCATCCACACCAATTGCTCGCGGTGATGGCGGGCCTGCCAATTCTACCTGTCGACGCATGTACAGCTTGTCCAGATCCTTCACCGTGCTGTGATGCAAGCGCTCGATCTCGGCAACCCGACTCACGGTCATATCTCGGCACAGACTGCCCACATGCATGGCGAACCGCTGCGTGTATCGCGGATTCTTAGCCAGTCAATTCAAATGCTCTACGTGTGAGATCATGTCCGACGTGGAGCTACTCTTGGCTACATCACTGAAAAATAGAGGATGCTTCAATGGTCGATACCGTAGCTACCTATGAGCCAGTCAGTTGCCTGAAGTCCGTTGAACGCAATATATGGATTGTCGATGGACCTGTCATCCATTTCAAGAAAGTGCCCTTTTCAACCCGAATGACCATCATCCGGCTGAATTCGGGTGAGCTGTTTGTACATTCACCGACACCGCTCACGGCAGATCTCAAGAAGTCAGTGGATTCTCTGGGACCGGTTCGCCATATGATCTCTCCGAACAAGATTCACTACTGGTGGATAGGCGATTGGGGGCGAGCCTACCCGACAGCATTGAAATGGGCCTCTCCGGGTTCAAGACCCTCGGCGCTTGCACAAGGATGGGAATTCGATCGCGACCTCAAAGATGCTGCCAGCACTGCCTGGCAAGAGGAGATCGATCAGTTGATAGTCCATGGTGGGCGTTTCATGGATGAGGTCGTGTTCTTTCACAAGCCTTCCAGAACATTGGTTTTGGCTGATCTCATCGAGAACTTCGAACCGAAAAAAGTACGCTCGCCCGTCTTGAGGTTCCTGCTCAAACTGGCTGGGAACTCAGACCCTGATGGAAAGCTGCCGATAGACCTGCGCCTGAGCTACTGGGGGAGGCACGATGAGATCGGCCAGGCAGTCAGGCGCATGCTCCAGTGGGAGCCCGAGCGTATCATCCTCGCCCACGGACGGTGGTATCCATCCAATGGCGTTGCCGAGCTACGGCGCGCGTTTAGGTGGGTGAAGGGGGTTGATGTCTAGCCTCGATGAGACGTCTTGCAGCAGACTGTAATTGGCTGCTTCAGACGCCTCCCGTTTTATTCAGGTCAGATCGCGTTGATCACGCCGACAGCCAACAATCAAGCTTCGCCGCATCCGGCAGTCCACCGGCATGCACGAGCGTGCCGTCGATCGATAGCCCCGGAGTCGAGATGACCCCTGCCATGGCGATTGATCTGGCGTCGCTGACTTTCTCGACGTCAACCTCGATGCCGAGTCTTGCCGCTGACTCCTTGACCAACGTTTCAGTCTTGTCGCAGCGCTTGCAGCCTGGGCCGTAAATCTTGACGTTTTTCATGACTTGACCTTCTAGAGAATGGTGTTGAAAAGGAAACCGGTGGCCAGGATTCCTGTCGCCACAACCGCAATGAAGATAGCGATGAGGCGCAGGGTCAGCACCTGCTTGAGAATGATCATCTCGGGCAGGCTGAGTGCGATCACTGACATCATGAAGGCCAGGGTGGTGCCGACGGCAGCGCCTTTACCCAGAAGTGCCTCTACGATCGGAATAACGCCCGCTGCATTGGTGTACATGGGTACGCCTACAACCACAGCCGCTGGCACGGACCACCATGCCTCGCCGCCCATGATCTGCAGCATCATGGATTCGGGCACATAGCCATGGATCAGCGCGCCGATGCTGATACCTATCACGACCCAGATCCAGACCTTGCCGACGATCTCGCGCACCTGATCAAGACCCGTCTTCAAGCGATCAACGAAGGTCAGGCGTTCCTGTGGCAAATCTGTCACGGGGCCTGCATTCATCTCACGCACCCAATCCTGAAGGTAGCGTTCCAGATTCATGCGTCCCATCACCCAGCCTGCAACCATCGCAATGGTAAAGCCGAAGACAAGGTAGATCGTCGCCACCTGCCATCCCACAAGGCCATAGAGCAAGCCAAGACCCACCGGCCCGACCATTGGCCCTGCAATCAGGAATGAGAAGGTGACACCCAATGGGATGCCGGCAGAGACAAAGCCGATGAACAGCGGCACCGAGGAGCATGAGCAGAACGGTGTCAGCACACCCAGCAAGGCTGCGATGGGATAGCCGAGAATCTCGCGCTTGCCAGCCAGGATGGCGCGTGTTTTCTCTGGACTGAACCAGCTGCGCAGGACGCCTGTGACGAACACAATCGAGGTCAGCAGGAGCAGAACCTTGGGCACATCGTAGAAGAAGAAAGCGACCGCCTCCCCGGTGTGGCTGTTACGCGCTACCGGCACAAGTGATGTCGCCCATTCGGAAAATGGAATCAGCTGTCCATAGATGAGCCAGCCGATCAACCCTGCAGCAGGAACCCCGATGTACCAGTGCCAATCTGTATTGGCCTCGTGGTGTCCCAGATCATGCGTTTCAGTAGTCATACAACCTCTGTATTTCAGGTTGACTCAAAGCTGTCTGGTAGAAGCGCAACGCGGTGATCACTGACAAATGACGACGTCATGGTCTCCGGCTACCTTGCCCTGCCTTTCAGTTTCATCCTGTGAATTATCATACTCCGGTCGTTTTTATTTGTATATGGATTGGCGTATATGGTTGCTGTTCATGGCTAGCGGACTCATGCGTGGTAAGCACTACTCTGTTGCCTCCTCTACGCATGTCGGCAGCAGGACACTTTGCCGGCACCTGGATGAACCGGATGCCATAGCCGTCGTTGTCATGGGCGGTACGGCCCTTGCCGGTGGCAAAGGCAGATCATGACTGGCGGCATGGACGACCAGGTGATACAGCCTATGCCGGGGCAGATCCTGGTCCCGGACATCTCGAGATCGGGTATAGAGACAAGACTGACCATTGGATTGCTTGCACAATGCCAACAGTCTCATGCCGCAATGGATCAAATGTATGGGTTTGGACTGACCATCAGAGCTTCGCTAACGCTGAGTAAACGCCGCTACACCCGAATGCTCGTTCAGAACGGTTTCAAGTCATCAGGGTCTGAATCTGATGTTCGTGAGACTACGTAAGAACGATGCTTGACGGAGAATTGACATCGGGAGCGAAAAGGCTGCAAAATGGCCTGTTAATCGTCACGCCGATCCTGTCGGCCGGCAATCTTGTCCCGGTAGGGGCAGAAGCCTGGCCTCGGCGACATCCTCTGGTTGGTGAGTGGTGGCCTTCGGTTGAAATGGGTGGCAGCTATCACCACCACCTGTAGAGCGATATCAGATGTACAACAACTCCAATGTCCAGACTCTGAGAGACGCTCTCAATGAATATTCATTTGTGTAAAGGATCCCGATATGATTGACGAACTTGATCTGGCGCTTGACAGAAAATACGAAGCCGGCTTTGTAACGGACATCCAATCTGAGACGTTTGAACCTGGTTTGGACGAATCCGTCATCCGCCGTTTGTCCACGATGAAAGGCGAACCAGAATGGCTACTGGAATGGCGCCTGAAAGCCTACCGTAGCTGGCTGGAAATGGAATCCCCTGATTGGGCAAATCTTGATATCGAGCCAGTGGATTACCAATCCATCTCGTACTACTCTGCTCCCAAGAGCATGAAGGACAGGCCTCAATCCCTGGATGAGGTTGATCCAGAGCTGATCCGCACCTACGAGAAGCTCGGCATCCCCTTGCACGAGCAGCAGATGCTGGCTGGAGTGGCTGTTGATGTCGTTTTTGACTCGGTATCCGTCGTAACGACTTTTCGTGAAAAGCTTGCTGAAGCGGGCGTTATCTTCTGTCCCATTTCCGAAGCGGTACGTGAGCATCCCGAGCTGGTCAAGAAGTACCTGGGCTCGGTGGTAGCGAGGAACGATAACTATTTCTCGGCCTTGAACAGCGCCGTGTTTACCGATGGCTCCTTTGTGTATATCCCCAAAGGTGTCACCTGCCCCATGGAGTTATCAACCTATTTCAGGATCAACGAACTCAATACAGGGCAGTTCGAACGCACCTTGATTGTTGCCGACGAAGGCAGTCAGCTAAGCTACCTGGAAGGCTGTACCGCACCACAGCGTGATGAAAACCAGTTGCACGCCGCAGTCGTAGAACTGGTCGCACTGGACGACGCCAAAATCAAGTATTCAACCGTACAGAACTGGTACCCGGGCGATGAAAACGGCAAGGGCGGAATCTACAATTTCGTCACCAAGAGAGGCATAGCTCACACCAATGCAAGGATTTCCTGGACGCAAGTAGAGACGGGGTCTGCAATCACGTGGAAGTATCCGAGCTGCATACTCAAAGGTGACAACTCTGTCGGCGAATTCTATTCCGTTGCTCTGACTCGTGGTCGTCAACAGGCAGATACGGGTACCAAGATGCTGCACATAGGCAAAAATACTCGCTCAACCATCATTACCAAGGGCATTTCGGCAGGCAGAAGTAGTAACGCCTACCGCGGGTTGGTAAAAATGGGTCCCAAAGCGGACAACGCCCGCAATTTTACTGAATGTGATTCTCTTTTGATTGGCGATAAATGTGGAGCTCATACGTTTCCTTACATTGAGAGTCGCAACCCTACGGCCATTGTCGAGCACGAAGCTACAACGTCAAAGGTCAGTGATGAACAAATGTTCTTGTGCCAGCAGCGTGGCCTGGATCCGGAAAAAGCGGTATCCATGATCGTTAACGGATTCTGCAAGGAAGTATTCAAACAATTACCGATGGAGTTCGCTGTTGAAGCTGGCAAACTTCTCGAAATAAGCCTTGAGGGGTCAGTAGGTTAAGTATGTTATCCATTCAAAATTTACATGCGGGCATTGAAGACAAGAGCATCATCAAGGGGATAGATCTGACTATCAACCCTGGTGAAGTTCACGCCATCATGGGACCTAATGGTTCAGGAAAAAGCACCCTGGGCTATGTACTTTCTGGTCGTGATGGCTACGAGGTAACCGAAGGAACAGCCACTCTCAATGGCGAAGATCTACTGGACATGGACATTGAGGAACGTGCTGTAGCAGGTTTTTTCCTCGCCTTTCAGTACCCTGTTGAAATCCCGGGTGTGAGCAATATGGTCTTCATGAAAGAGGCGGTCAACGCTGCGCGTGAAGCCAGAAAACAAGAGCCTTACACCGCGGGCGAATTTCTCAAATTGGCGAAAGAGGCCTGTAAGCAAGTGCAGCTGCCACTGGACTTTCTCAAACGAGGTGTTAACGAAGGCTTTTCTGGCGGCGAGAAAAAGCGCAACGAGATCATGCAGATGATCTTGTTACAGCCAACCATCTGTTTTCTGGATGAGACTGACTCAGGTCTGGATATCGACGCCTTGCAAACTGTAGCCAACGGTGTGAACAGCCAACGTGATCCAAGCCGATCGTTTGTGGTGGTCACTCATTATCAGCGTTTGCTGGATTTCATTGAACCCGATTTCGTTCACATACTGGCCGACGGAAAAATCGTGCAAAGTGGTGATGCATCCTTGGCTCTGAAAGTCGAGAAGGAAGGCTACGGATTTTTGGGCATCAACTATAAAGAGGAAGATGTATGAACCAATGGCTTGAAGATGTCATTGCTCATGCAGATACCCAGGCGGCTGGTCATGTAGGAGCTACATGGCTTTCCAGACAGCGAGCTTCATCGCTGGAAAAACTGAAGGACAACGCCTGGCCAACACGCAGAACGGAAGCATGGCGAAATACGCCACTCAAGCCGATTGAGTCGCGCCCTGCACTGCTCTCGCCGATGGCTATATCCACTTGGCAAGAGCCGGCAATTCCTGACTTCGAAAGCATCGACATATACATTGTTGGTGGTGAGCTGAAAACAGATATCAGCGCACTTGGCTTGCCAGCGGGCATCAGCATCTATTCACTGCACGATGAGAAAGCCGCAGCGCTAGTCGGCCAGTTCATGGGCAAGATCAAGCCTGAAAGGCATGTTTTCGGTCTGGTCAATGATGTTGTTGCTGATGCCGGAATCATCATCGACGTAGCAGAAGATGCCGTCATCAATACACCTGTGCGGCTCATTCACACAGCGACAGAGGGTGTTGAAAACCACTCCAGAATGCTGGTGAATGTTGCAAAAAATGCCAAAGTAACGATTCTGGAACACGGCATTGGCGAGCAGGAAAGTATGAACACCAGTGTCAGTGAGTTCAATGTCGCTGACAACGCTACCTTGCACCACTACCGCTTTGCCTTCTTCACGCAAAAAGCATTGCATGTGGGTGGCTGTCATTTTCAGATAGGTGAATCGTCGTATCTCAACAGCACTATCGTGGCTTTTGGCAGCGAGTTATCCAAGTTGAATGTTGATGTGAATTACCTCGGTGAGCATGCAAAGGTAGATATGAACGCCATGTATCTACTGGCCGAAGGGGAAAATTTCGATCTGCAGAGCGTTATCGAGCATGCCGTACCCAATGGCACGACTGATGAAAAAGAACAAGGGATCATCGGTGATCGAGCCAGCGCCAACTACGGTGGGCGAATTCATATCCATCCTGATGCACAGAAGACCCTGGCTGAACTGAACAATCGTAACTTGTTGTTATCGCGTCGTTCTCTGGTCAATACCAAGCCTGAACTGGAAATTTACGCTGATGATGTACGCTGCGCTCATGGTGCAACCATCGCCGAAATTGACGAAACATCATTATATTATTTGCTGACTCGCGGAATTCCTCGTTCTAAAGCACTGGTGATGTTGAATTTCGGTTTTATCCAGGAGTTGATCAATGCTATCGAAGATGAATCAATTCGAAACTGGTTGAACGATATGCTGAGCAATCGCTTCCAGTCCATGGAAGTGCAAGTGTCGTGAGCTTTGATGTCCAGACATTGCGTGCGCAGTTCCCCATACTGGGCACGCAGGTCAATGGCAAGCCTCTGATCTACCTGGATAATGCTGCCACCACGCAAAAGCCACAGGTGATGATTGATGCCTTGGTAGCGTTCTATACTCAATGTAACGCCAATGTACATCGAGGGGCCCATGCATTGTCCGACGAGGCGACCCGCCGATTCGAGAATGCACGCAACAGTGTCTTGACCCTCATCAACGCTACCCAGCGTGAAGAAGTCATATGGACCAAAGGCACCACCGAGGCGCTCAACCTTGTGGCCAATGGTTTATCGAAAAAACTGGAAAAGAACGACGAAGTCGTCGTTACCGAAATGGAGCACCATGCCAATCTGGTCACCTGGCAACAGGCCTGTGAAGCGAGTGGTGCCCTATTGAAGGTGGCAAGAATCAATGATAACGGCGAACTCGACATTGACGATTTCCAGTCAATGCTGACCGAGCGCACTCGTTTTGTTGCCTTTCCGCATGCCTCCAATGCACTGGGTACGCTGAACCCCATCACCGCCATGACTGCCATGGTCAAATCCCGCTGCGATGCATTGGTGCTGGTTGATGGCGCACAAGGTATTGCTCACTGCGACGTTGATGTACAGGCGATCGGCTGTGACTTCTACGCCTTCTCGGGCCACAAGCTGTTTGGTCCTACGGGCATTGGTGTGCTCTGGGGCCGTTACGATGTATTGGAAACCTGGCCCGTCTGGCAAACGGGTGGCGAAATGATCAGCACTGTTGATTATCAACAGTCAACATGGGGTGAGTTGCCCTACAGGCTTGAGGCAGGTACACCCAATATTGCCGGTGCTATTGGCCTGGGCGCGGCGGTGGATTGGTTCATGCAACAGGATCGCATCGCGCTGAGACAACACGAAGATGAACTACTGAAGTACGCGATGGAGCTCGGTAACGAGCTTTCCGGAATGACACTCATTGGTACTGCCAGGGAAAAGGTCGGAGTGATGAGCTTTCTTGTTGATGGCACACACCCGGGTGACCTGGGTTTCATTCTGGATCAGCAAGGTGTTGCCATACGTACTGGTGATCATTGTGCACAACCTTTGATGAAACGTCTGGGCGTTGGTGGTACTGCACGCGTGTCACTGTCTATCTACAATACTGTTGATGAAGTTGACGCACTATTTGTCGCGCTGAAAAAAGCTCAACAGATGCTGACATAAGGAAAATAGCCATGACCGTAGAAAAATTCGTCCCGAACACTGCGCTGATTACTCTCACGCCACGTGCGATTGCACATTTTGAAAAGCAGCTTGCCGATAAGCCAGGCTCATTGGTCCGTTTGTCCACAAAAGTGAGTGGTTGTACTGGTTTCGCTTACGTCATTGAAATCACCGATAGTGCTGAAGACAACGATGAAATACTGACATTTTCTGACGCCTTGTCCATTGCAGTGGCCGAACAAGCTCATGACCTTATCCGCAACACAGAAATCGATTACGTGATGGAGGGTGTGAACGGCTTGATCAAGTACAACAACCCTAACGTCATTAACGAGTGTGGTTGCGGAGAAAGCTTTAGCGTGGGGTAGATCATGGTACAAAAAATCGTGGTTACCAAGCGTGAATGTCGCGCGAGGCGTGTTCCCACCGGCGAACCTCAAATAATTCCTGCCAATCAATTTGTCACTATTACTCAGGATCTGGGTGGTAGCTTCACGGTCACCTGGCGCGGCAATATGCTGCGAATAGACGGAGTAGATGCGGATGTACTGGGCCGTGAAGCGTTGACGGCTCCGGTTTTCGATGAAAGCAATGAAGGAACGGATATAAGCGAAAAGAACGTCTGGTTGGCGTTGGAAAGCGTATTTGATCCTGAAATCCCTATCAACCTTGTTGAATTAGGGCTTATCTATGATGTGGCGATTGAGCAAACCACCGGCATTGTCACCATTCAGATGACACTGACGGCACCGGGTTGCGGCATGGGCCCTGTTTTGGTGAGTGATGTGGAGGATCGGGTAGGAACCGTACCAAACGTCAAGAAAGTCGTTGTCGAGTTGGTTTTTGATCCTCCCTGGTCTCGCGATATGATGTCGGAAGAAGCACAACTGGAAGCTGGATTATTCTTTTAGCATGGCAAAACTACCTTCAACTACAGATATCATTGACGACCTGGCTTTTTTTGATGACTGGGAAGAGCGCTATCAATATATTATTGATTTGAGCAAACAGCTGCCGGTATTGAGCGATGAAGAACGCACTGATGACAGATTGGTCAAAGGCTGTCAAAGCAGTGTCTGGTTGATAACCGGAATAGACCAGGGCAAATTACATTTCTCCGCTGACAGCGATGCCATCATCGTCAGAGGCTTGTTGGTGCTGGTATTGGCAGCCTATCAAGACAAGAGTGCTCAGGAAATTCTGGCATTCGATATGGATGCTTACTTCAAGGAACTGGATCTGGAACGGCATATCACAGTCACTCGGGGTAACGGATTACGCTCCATAGTCGGTAAAATCAGACAAGAAGCATCACAAGCCTGACCCCGACCCCTTTTGGCAGCTCACGCTACACCGAGGGTCTTTGCACCAATATCTTGTCCTGACGTAGTGAGGTACTCCGCACTCTCTGCTGGTCCATCATGTCCTGCAATGAAACACTGCTGAGAAAATCCTCGATCTGCGCACTAAGCCCCTCCCACAGATCGTGAGTCAGGCACCGTCCGTGGCTGTGACAGTTCTCCTTGCCTGCGCACTGCGTGGCATCGACCGACTCGTTGACTGCGCCAATGATCTCTGACACGAAAACCAGATGTAAATCTCTGGCGATGCAATAACCACCGCCTGGACCTCTGGTACTGTTGACCAGCCCGTTACGCCGCAACTTGGAAAACAACTGCTCGAGATAGGACAGGGAAATTTCCTGACGGGCGGAGATATCTGCCAGAGAAACCGGCCCGGAACCACCATGCAACGACAGATCAAGCATGGCCGTAACGGCGTATCGTCCCTTGGTAGTCAGTTTCATGGGTACTGCAATCTGTGGAAATCCATCGCCGAATTTTCCCATAACCAAGTAAGGCAATCAAGTATTGTGCTTGACTGGACTTTGAAGAGAGCTGTCGTACTTGAACTCAGGTACAGCGAATCGAATTACCTTTCCGGAGCATCCACCTCCGTGGCCATATCGTCAGCCAGTGGCGCCGCATGATTCATGGCCTCCCAACCATCGCGGTAATACTCGATCACGGGCAGTGAGTGATTCTGATTTATCTCGGCCTTCACCCTTGGCAAATCAGCAGGCAGACGCAGTACATCCATCAGCGTCTGATCATTGAGAAAACGCCCAGGCGGTATCGATTGCGTCGCTGTCTCCAGTGAATGTTCAGATGCCATGAAAAACCCCCAAAGCCCGAACGAGGGTACGTACACAGTGGCAGGCCGGACACTCGGAAATACTACTTCAAGGGTGTTGCCAATACTCCAGAATGCCTGCCGCGCAAACCACGGTGATGTGGACTGCGTGATCATCACGCCTCCCACAGAGAGCCTTCGTGCCACTCTCTTGTAAAAGGCCACACTGTAGAGCTTGGCAATATCCTCGCTTTCGGGATCGGGAAGATCGATCACGATCAAATCGTACAGACTTCCTTGCTCAGCCAGAAACTTCCAGGCATCGGTATTGTTAACGGTAACCCGCTTGTCTTTCAGGGAACCCTTATTGAGTGAAATCCATTGTTGCTGGCTTGCTGCAAGTCCGGTAACAGCCTCGTCCAGATCAACGACGTCCACCGATTGGATACTGTCGTATTTCAGCAATTCTCTGGCAGCCAGTCCGTCCCCCCCGCCGATGACAAGCGCGCGTTGTCGATTCAGCGCAAATGCCGCAGGTAAATGAACCAGCACTTCGTGATAACGATATTCATCAACGGATGAAAACTGCAGATTGCCGTCCAGGTACAAACGCAAGTCGTTGCCTCTCTCTGTCAGCACCACTTTCTGGTAGGTGGACTGACGAGTATGGATCACCGGGTCTTCATACAATGCCGCTTGTATCAGCACTTCTGCTGGTCTGACCCAGACAACACAGGCGATCAGTGTTGCCAGACACAAAGCGATACCTGCCAACAGCTTGCCGCGCCACACACGCAGCTGTGAACGAAATGAATACGCCACCAACAGTGCCACGAACAGGTTGACCAGACCCACGGCAGAGGCGGTCAACAAGTGACCGAAGTATGGCAACAGAATGAACGGAAATAACAGTGAGGCCAGCAAGGCACCTATATAGTCGAATGTCAGTACCTGACTGATACCCCGCCGCAAGCCGCTACGCGTCTCCAGTATTCGGGTCAGCAATGGCAGCTCCATGCCAATCAGGATGCCAATAACGCCGACCACCAACACCATGGCAGGATAGTAGTAGTCGGTCCATGCGTAAACGAGTAGTAGCAGCAATGCCGACACACCACCGACGGCGCCTATCGCAATTTCGATACTGATGAATACTGGCACGACATGGCGAGTAATCGATTGCGCAAGCCAGGCGCCCACGCCCATGAAGAACAGGAACAATCCGATTGTCACCGAATAATGGATGACACTCGAACCCAGCAGGTAAGTGGACAAGCTGCTGATCAGCAACTCATAGATCAGACTGCAAGCGGCAATAATGAATATCGAGCCAGCCAGAAGATAGAACTGGTTGTTGGAAATCACCGCATCTGCCAAGGCAACTTCGTCAGACTTATGATCAGTTACCATCACGCAGAGTCATGTCAAAACAGGTGATGAGCTGCTCGGTCCGCTAGCTGATCAACACACTGGCAATGATGATACACACACCCAACATCATCGAACCTGCCAGCACAGCCAAGGCCCGGTTTTCCTTCACGGCAACCTCTTCTGCCAGATTGCCAGGGGTCAGCCAGTCAACGACCTTGAACCCGGCAACTGCCATGACGATACCGACAATTGAATACACGATGGTCGAAAAGAGCTCGCCGGCAAACCCTGCCATTGTTCCCTGTTGTGCCAATGCGACATCACTGGCTGCAAGCAGCACGATCGCTGAAACGCATCTACGGCTCATCTTGTCGGATTTCTTCACGTCATTCTCCACTGATACTTGTCAACTGTTGATGCGGAACGCCCATAGCTCGACTACCGGCTCCTACTTGCCCATTCTGGGCCCGCCACCTACATAGGTGCGATTATCTTTTGATCGCAGTACGGCGTTGGCCCCGGTGCCTGGAACGGCCTCTGCTCCACTGCGCAGGCTGTACCACGCCGGCAGCCCGAGGATAGCGACGATCAACAAGCCCAGCAATGGATAATGCAAACGCTTCATGACCACTGCTCCGCGGGATCGGCCTTGGGTTGCCCTTCGGGTTCAAACCTTTTCTTCACTTTCACGGCTATGGAGGCTGCCACCGACTTCACCGCTGATATCTTCATGAGAAACATGATGACCATGAACACGGTAAAACCAGCTGCCATCATGAATGGCAGCGATGATGAGCGATTAGGCTCTGTCCGCAAGGTGAATCCGGATGCCTTGGTCGACGAGGAAGGTTCAACGGACACCACTACCCGATAGGCGCCGGGCTCGTCCATTCGTACAAACCACCGTATATTGCTATTGCGCTCCTGCCATGGCCCATCGCTATCACGCCCCGACTCCTGCCAGAATTCAAGATACTTCTGGTAGACAGGCTCACCTTCGCTATTGGCGAGCGCCAGGTCAACGCCCATCCACGAATTGTTATCCAGCTGACTGACACTGGCGTTGAATTCATACCGTGTCCCTGACTCTTCGACGTTGATGGTCTGTAGCACTACCTCTTCGGACTGTGAGGTGATATCAACACTCTGACTGATCACCTCACCACCACGATTGATCATGAAAGCAATAACCGCCAGTAACGGCAAAGCCACCAGAAGCATGTTGATAGAACGTTTCCAGTGGTTGATGCCAGACAACTCAGGATCGTTGCCCAGCGCTTTGAACATTTCAGAATCATCAATTCGTTGCGACCTGATGAATTCGATTTCCTTGGGATTCTGGTTCTCATCCAGACGCGTTTCGATACTGACCTGATAGCCAGCATGTGGCCCGCCCGGCCTGACCGGCAGGACACTTGCACCAAGATGCTCAGCTGAATCGTGCCTCTCACCTTGCTTCGGCTGATAGCTGAACTCCCCTGCAGCAAATTCCAGCTTCCACTGCCCGTGCTCATAATGCCGATCAGAGGAATCGGGGTTGAAGGGTTCCATCGGAATGTATTTCTCGGCCCAATACCGGCACTTGCCGTCATCGATCAACCAGGCCAGCTCACGATGCTCATTCAGCATCCACCAACTGGTGTAACGCACGTTGCTGGTCTCCCACTTCTTGTCTTCCTTGTCGTACTCACGCAGGGATCCGCTGAACAGTTGTACCCCTATCGCCTGCCAACGCCGATTCGCATACTGGAAGAAATCACCAACGGTAAATCTGGATTCAAGATCAAGCGCTTCATTCCAGCGCTCAAGTCGGATGTCATTAGCCGGGTGTATGGCATCGCAACCACAATACTGGCAGATGACATGCTTTGACTCGGGGTTCTGGCGTGCCAGAGGGCCACCACAATTGACGCACTGGAATACCTCGGCAGTTTTCCTGTCCAGCACTTTCACGCCATCGATCAGGCGCGCACTCAGCCGGGCTTTCTGTTGCTCCAGCTCGTTGTGGAATTGCGGATGTTGCACCTGGAGATCAGGAATGGCCTGCAATGCAGACACCTCGTGTCCTGCATCGATATGGTGCTGTAGCGCGTCGAGGACTTTATCCGGATGCATTCCGACAAGGCGTTTTGATATTTGCATGCTGCCCTGATCATACCGCTTGTCTGGAACGTCGGGAAGTAACGCTCATTCCCATTCGAATTGTTGCCCACGCACCACTCGACCTCGATACATCTGCACATCCCGTGCGGCCGACTCGAACGATGCCTTGATGCCGTTGTTGATTGCATCAATACATACCACGCTTTCGCCCGGCACGATCGCCACTGGCAGTGATCCTTCGACCCCCGCCACCCGAGCGTCGATTCGCTCTGTTACAAACCAATCGGCAGCGTCGAGAGTAACGTTGCCCCCCACGGTTGCGACATCGAACTGGCCAGGCGCAATCGAGTGATCCATGTGGCTGTGTAATCGGTAGACACCATCGTCCTCTTCCAGCCATTGATGAAAACCGTCATCGAACTCCAGCCACCACTCGTCCCAGAAGCCTTCGTTGTAGCTCATGCGCACTCGGCCGGCGACGTGAAACAGCCTGCCCTCCAACTCGCCACGCTTTCCAAGTCGCAACATGGACGGTGCATCAATGGCATGCTCGAACAGGCCAGCAGACTCCCAACCGTTACTGCCAAGATAGATCCAGTTGCTGCAGTGTGGGCAGGCCAGGCTGCGAACGTGTGCCGTGGCCTCACTCATCGCGGCGCCACAGGAGGGACAACTGATGGATTCATTGAATGTCATGAGTCTTGCTTGTGTTGCATTGCTTCTGCGACGTTTGGCAAGGATAGACCTCTATCGGCTGAGCTGCAAAGATGACACCCGATTCCTCACAGGCCGTAGAAGTCACGCAGCGCTCGATAGCCTGATCTGACCGGTGAATAAGTGACAGGGATCGGCAGGCTAGTCAACTCATGCTGAGTGCTGGCCTTCGAGGTTTGCCTGTCGGTACGTTGCCGGATACAACTCGGGTGCTATCTGGACGAGATGGTCTTCGTCCTGACTGTTGTCCAGTAAGTCGAACGCAGTGCGTATCAGCTGCCTGTGTCGTTGCCGAATCATGTGTACAGGGAAGCGCAGCCACTGCCCGTATGGTTCATAGTCGAAGCAGCCGATGGACACGTTGTGCAGCTCGGCTTCTGGCCGCTGCACCAGAAACTGCAGGATGGATTCAAACACATTGATCGAATTGACGAAGAGACCGGCGGGCAGACCGCCGAGACGGGCCGTCAACTCTTCCATGGCAGCCAGTGCAGGAGCTGGCTGGTAACCGCAGGCGATGATCTGCTCTTCCCCGCACTGGCCCAGGCGTTCGGTGACAACCTCGCGAAAGCTCGCAATTCGAGCAGCAGAGGCATGCAGTGTGGCGTCACCACCAATCAGGTACACCTTGTTGCGTTTCTCGGGCACCTTTGACGGCAAGGTATCGATTATCGCCTCCGTCAGCTGCCGTGCACCTATGGCGTGATCGGTAACGGCCGACCTTGCACCTCGGCATGGTTGATCGAGAAACACGGTAGGCAGGTTGGCCGCCTCACTCAACTGATGAATATTCTCGGGTTGAGCAGCACCGGCAACGAACAGGGAGTCGATCGAGTAGCTCAGAAGGTTCTGTACGGCGTCGGCTTCGGCAGCGCTGTCTCGCTGTGTGGCGATGATGATCGGACACTGGCTTCGCTTTCTGGCTTCCTGGGTGAAGCTTTGCGCCAGATCGGAAAAGAATCGATTGTCGTGTTCGGGAATCAACAGTCCGATCAGGTCGGAACGTGCCGTGCGCAGTCCACGTGCCTGCTTGTTGATGGCATATCCCATTTCCTTTGCGGCACTGATGATCCGCTCAGCCGTGTCAGGACGAATGCGGCGAGCCTTCCAGCGGCCGCTGAGTGCCGCACTAACGGTTGACGGCGATGAACCGGTTTCTCGAGCAATGTCGTAGATCGTGGTGGATTGCTTGCGGGATTCGGTTCGCTGGTCCTTGCTCATGAGAAATTCGTTCTCGATTCCTGTTCTGCAGTTGACACAATGCGCCATCCGGGAGTACGGTGCACCATCGATTGTGCAATACGGTATCACAACGTCTTCAACGGATTCACGAGATTGTCCTGACAGTGGCCCCTCGACAGACGGCCACATCAGAAACCAAGCAGGAGAACGCACCACATGAGGAACAACTACATGAAAAAGAACCTGTCAATTGCCGCTGCGACCCTATTGTCAATCGGCCTCTCCAGCAATGTCCTGGCAACCGAAATCGGCGTTGTCGTCAAGATTGGAGGCATACCCTGGTTCAATGCGATGGAGGAAGGCATCGCGAACAAGGCTGAGGAGCTTGGCGTGACCGCCGAGATGATCGGCCCCGTCTCAGCGGATCCATCGCTGCAGGTGCAGGCCATCGAAGATCTCATCGCCAAGGGCGTAGACGTCATCGGTGTCGTCCCCAATGACGAAGCGGCGCTCGAACCGGTACTGGAAAAAGCGCGAAATGCCGGCATCAAGGTGGTTTCCCACGAAGGGCCCGGCTTGCAGAACGTCGACTGGAACTTTGAACTTGCCTCTGCGCAGGGTTTTGGCGAAGCACATGCCGAGCTGCTGGCGTCGAAGATCGAAGGCGAAGGCAAATATGCCGTATTCGTCGGCTCCCTCACGGTACCTCTGCATAATGCCTGGGCAGACGCTGCCATTGCATGGATGGCAGAGAACCGCCCGGATGTTGCATTGGTCGGTGAACGCTACGGGGTCGCGGAAAATGTTGATGACAGCCGTGCCACGGCACTCGACCTGATGGCGGCCAATCCCGACCTGAAAGGTTTTCTTGCTTTCGGTAGTCAGGGGCCTATCGGTGCAGGGCGTGCTGTACAGGAGCGGCGCAAGGTGGGGGAAGTGTTTGTGCTGGGCCCCTTCTCTCCGGGTCAGGGTGCGAAGCTCGTCCACTCCGATGTGATCACGGGTGGTTTCATGTGGAATCCGATGCAAGCCGGTGAGGTCTTTGTGACGCTTGGCAAGATGCTGGTGGACGGCGATGAAATCACTGCAGGAACCGATATCCCTGGTCTTGGCGTCATCGAGCCTGATGTAGAAAACAAGGACATCATTACCGACAACCTGCTGGAGCTGAACAAGGGTTCAGTTGACGATCTGGCCGCCAAGGGTCTCTGATTCCCGGTTGTCGTTATGTGTTGATATCTGGCCGCGAGTACGCCTGTCGGCTCGCGGCCTTTACTGTTCGAGTATCCATCCTTGAGTAATTCCCCCATGACATCGCCTGACGTGACAGATAGTCAGCAACATGCCCTGCGCCTGGTTGGCGTCACCAAGATCTTTGGTGGCGTTCGGGCACTGGATGAAGTCGATTTTGAGGTTCGCAGAGGTGAAGTGCATTGCCTGGCGGGCGAGAATGGCAGCGGTAAATCCACCCTGATCAAGATCGTGACCGGTGTGCATCGCCCCGAGGCGGCTGAACGGATAGAGCTCTTCGGCGAGACTCTCGATACCATCACGCCGGTGATCGCCCGCGCTCGTGGTGTGTCGGTTATATGGCAGGACCTTGCGCTCTTCCCCAACATGAGCGTGGCCGAGAATATTGCCTTTGACGATATGGTGGGTCTGACACCGCGCGGTGTCGACTACGCCGATATGAGAAAGCGGGCCAAGGCTGTGTTGTCCAAACTGAATGTCTCTCTCGATCTGTCTGCATCCCTGGAGTCCTTGCCGATTGCACAGCGGCAGATCGTGGCGATTGCACGCGCTCTGATGAATGATTCACAGCTTATCTTCATGGATGAGCCCACAGCATCACTGACGCAATCGGAAACCGATGCCCTTCTCGATATCGTTCGCACCTTGTCCAGCGAAGGGGTTGCAGTTGTCTTTGTCAGTCACCGCCTGGCCGAAGTACTCGACATTGCCGAACGTGTGACCGTTCTGCGTGATGGCTGCCTTGTGGATGTGTTTCCAACAGCCGGTATGACTCAGTCACGCCTTGGCGAATTGATGACGGGCCATGTGCTGGATGAAAAGGTTGTTGCCTGTGACAGGCAGGATGCACCTTGTGTCTTCAAGGCAGAAAATCTGGCTCGAAGTGGTGAATTCAACGGTATCGATCTGTCCATACATGCTGGGGAAGTCGTCGGACTGATCGGCCTGATTGGCGCAGGACGAACCGAGCTGGCCCATGCGATGACAGGCATGACCCGTCTCGATGTAGGCACCATGCATCTCAATGGGCAGCCCTTTGCGCCCTCCTCTCTGCGCCATGCCATCGCTCAGGGTGTGGCCTATGTGTCTGAAGATCGGTTGCAGCTGGGGCTGCTGCAAAAGCAGTCGATTGCAGACAACACGGTCATTTCGGTACTCGACCGTATCCTGAATGCCGTGGGGCTGATTTCCGCTCGCCAGAAGAACGCGCTTGTCTCCGACTGGGTGCAACAACTTGGCGTCAAGATCGGTGAGCCAGACGATGCCATCTCCACCCTCTCGGGTGGGAATCAGCAGAAGGTCGTTCTGGCCAAGTGGCTGGCAACGGAACCGAAGCTTCTGATACTCGACTGCCCGACGGTCGGTGTCGATGTGGGGGCACGCGCCGGCATCTTCCGTATCGTACGTGACCTTGCCGAGCAAGGTCTGGCAATCCTGCTGATCACCGACGAGGTGACGGAAGCCCTGTTCAACAGCGATCGGGTCATTCACATGCACCACGGCCGCATTGTCGACACCCATGATCCGCGCAAGATTTCGGTAAACGAGCTCGAGACAGCCATCTATGTCTGATTTTCTGCGTCACCGTCAGGTTGAGTTTCGCCTGTT
>CBDUIJ010000080.1:0-18469 GCA_965367215.1 uncultured Granulosicoccus sp. | reverse complement strand
CCCACAATGAGCAGTATTGACGAACGCGTCAAAAAGATAGTCGTAGAGCAGCTTGGCGTAAAAGAAGAAGAAGTTACGACCAAAGCTTCATTTGTCGAAGATCTAGGCGCAGATTCTCTCGATACGGTCGAGCTAGTGATGGCGCTCGAAGAAGAATTCGAGTGCGAGATCCCCGATGAAGAGGCCGAGAAGATCACTACGGTCGAACAGGCGGTTGACTACGTCACAGCACATATCGATCAGGCTTGATCGATCCGGGTCGCAGCAAGCCTGTGACCCATGATCGTTTATTGGTAGTAGGGCTTGCCGTTTTCGGCAAGTCTGTTCAGAACAGGTAAGGAGGCCGCCTGGTTTCGATATTTGTTCGAACCTGGACGCACTGGTCGGAGCAGATCTCCGACCGGATTGCAGACAGGTCGAATCAGATAACCGGCGGTGCGGCTTTCTTGTTGTAGTGGTTGTAGAGTGTCTTTCAGGCGCGCCAGTCGCGCAGCAAAGTTAATTTCGGAGCTGAACGGGTTTGACGCGTAGACGAGTAGCGGTAACCGGACTGGGTCTCGTGACTCCAGTTGGCGGTCAGGTCGAGGACAGCTGGAAGAATATTCTGGCGGGAGTGTCCGGTGCGTCCACCATCACGGACTTCGACGTGTCCGCGTATAGCACCCGCTTCAGTGCCTCTGTGAAGGATTTCGACACAGCGGCCTATTTCACCCCCAAGGAAGCACGCAAGATGGACATCTTTGTCCATTACGGCGTTGCAGCCGGCATGCAGGCCATTCGTGATGCCGGTCTGGAAGAATCAGAAGGGCTTGACCTGGAACGAGTCGGTGTATCCATCGGTTCCGGCATCGGCGGACTGCCCAACATCGAGGCGCAGCATCGGGCCCTGATCGCAGGCGGCCCTCGCAAGGTGTCTCCGTTCTTCGTCCCGTCCACCATCATCAACATGATCAGTGGCAACCTGTCCATCAAGTTCGGCTACAAGGGCCCCAATCTGTGCATGGTGACGGCTTGTACGACCGGCACCCACAACATTGGCGATGCCGCACGCATCATCGAGTACGGCGATGCCGATGTCATGGTCGCTGGCGGCGCAGAGATGGCCACATGCCCTCTGGGGCTGGCAGGCTTTGGCGCTGCACGGGCACTGTCCACGCACAACGACAACCCGGCTGCTGCCAGTCGCCCCTGGGACAAGGATCGCGATGGCTTCGTACTGGGTGACGGCGCCGGCATCATGGTGCTGGAAGAGTACGAACACGCCAAGGCACGTGGTGCCAGAATCTACTGTGAAGTTGTCGGCTACGGCATGAGTGGCGACGCCTATCACATGACGCTGCCCTCCGAGAGTGGCGAGGGCGCGGCGCGCTGCATGAAGGCTGCCATGCGCAATGCCGGACTGGCGCCTGAAGATATCGATTACATCAACGCACACGGCACATCCACACCCGCAGGTGATGTTGCCGAGACCGATGCCATCAAGACAGCGCTCGGCTCTCATGCACAATCTGTCCTGGTCAGCTCTACCAAGAGCATGACTGGCCACCTGCTGGGAGCTGCCGGCGGTGCCGAAGCGGTTTTCTCGGTGCTGGCACTGCGTGATCAGATTGCGCCACCGACCATCAATCTGGACAATCCTGGCGAAGGCTGCGATCTGGATTACGTCGCCAACAAGAGCCGGGAAGCTTCGCTGAAGGTCACCATGTCCAATTCCTTCGGGTTTGGCGGTACCAACGGCACTCTGATATTCGCGAAAGACGGCGTGTGATTCGTTTTCTGCTGTTGCTTGTCACGCTCAGCGTGGCAGCTGCCGGTTGGTATGGCTGGAATGATTACAATCGTTATCTGAACGCACCGCTGGATCTGCCTGACACGGGTGAAACCTTCACGATCGAGAAGGGCTGGTCAGCCAGGCGTGTTGCCGCGGAACTCGAACAGCAGGGCATTATCGACAAGCGCTACTGGTTCGACCTGTACATCCGCCTGAGCAAGAAAGCCGGAGGCATCAAGACCGGCGAGTATCGTCTGCTGGCGCCACTGACCGTTCCCGGTCTGCTGGACACCTTTCACAAGGGGCAGACGACCCAGTATTCGCAAAGTGTCATCGAAGGGTACAACTGGCGACAGACGCTGGCTCATGTCGCCGCTTCAAGCGATCTTCAGCACACGCTGACCGACGAACAGCTGGCATCACCCGACAGTGTCATGGAATTGCTGGGATTTCCGGGAGAGCACCCCGAGGGGCAGTTCTACGCCGACACCTATGCATTCCCCCGAGGCACCACCGACGTGGAGTTTCTTGTTCGGGCAAAGCAGACCATGGATCGTGTACTGGCAGAAGAGTGGGCCGAGCGTCAGCCTGACCTGCCATTGGAGAGCCCTTACGAAGCGCTGATACTGGCATCCATCGTCGAGAAAGAGACGGCGCTGGTCAGCGAACGACCCCTGATCGCTGGAGTCTTTGTCTCTCGGCTGCGCAAGAACATGCGTCTGCAGACCGATCCCACCGTCATTTACGGTATCGGTGAAAGCTACGATGGCGACATCCGACGCAAGGATCTGACGACCGATACGCCCTACAACACCTACACGCGGGCAGGACTGCCGCCGACACCCATCGCCATGGTGGGACGTGAGGCGATACACGCCGTCATGCATCCGGATGACACGAGCGCTCTGTACTTCGTGGCGCGAGGTGATGGCTCTCACCAGTTTTCAGAGACCCTGTCGGAGCACAATGCCGCGGTGCGCAAGTATCAGCTGAAGCGCTGATAGAATCACCGTATCGGCTGAATTTTCGTGAAACCGGCAACCGTCTGCGGAATCGTCGAGGGGTGATGGCCGATGAGCGTGCCGGAATCCGACTGATTCAGCACGACCATGATCGAGCGAGGTGTCGCCGATGACCCAACCACAACAAGCCCGGAGTGATATACGCATGACTGAAGGACGTGGCAAGTTCATCACTCTGGAAGGACTCGAGGGCGTGGGCAAGACAACCAATCGGCAATTTGTCGAGGCCCTGCTGGATGATGCCGATATCTCCTTCGTCGGTACCCGTGAACCCGGTGGCACCCCTCTCGGGGAATCACTGCGTGAGCTGGTGCTGGCGGCTGATGGTCAGATGCAGGACCTGACCGAATTGCTGTTGATGACGGCATCCCGGGTCGAACACATTGCCAACGTTATCGAGCCGGCGCTGGCAGCGGGTCAATGGGTGCTGTGCGATCGATTTCTGGATGCGAGCATCGCCTATCAGGGGGCAGGACGCCAGTTGGGCGTTGAACGGGTGGCTGAACTGCATCGCCTGATGGGCGTGACACTGGAGCCTGATCTGACACTGCTGCTGGATATGCCGGTGGAAGCGGGGCTCGAACGCATGGCGGCTCGAGGCACACCGGATAGAATCGAGCGCGAAGCGCTGGCCTTCTTCGAGCGTGCCCGTCAGGCGTATCTGCAGCAGGCCGTCCTGGCGCCGGAACGCGTAGTGGTGGTGGATGCCGGCAAGTCGCTCGATGAGGTGCAGGAGTCGGTTCGACAGGCGCTGCTGCCCATGCTGGAGCGCGGCTGACATGGATGCATTGACTGCCTGTCCCCCCTGGCTGCGTGAAGACGGGGCTGCCCTGATGGCACGGTCCGCCGAAGGTCGACTGCCTCATGCCATTCTGTTGGGCGGCATCAACGGCATAGGCAAGCGGGCTTTCTCGCAGTGGCTGGCTGAGTCGTTGCTATGTCGCAATCGAGGTGATTCCGGGGCCTGCGGACAGTGTGATTCCTGCCTGCAATTGCTCGCCGGAGCGCATCCTGATTTTCGCAAACTGTTGCCTGAAGGGGCCAATGCTGCGATCAAGGTCGATCCGATTCGTGATCTGGTGGAGTGGCTGCAACTGACTGCCAGTCAGGGCAGTTATCGCATTGCGGTACTGGAGCAGGCGGACAGCATGAATCGCAATGCCGCCAACAGTCTGCTGAAGACACTCGAAGAGCCCAGTGATCATGCAGTGATCATTCTCAGCGCAACGCGTACCGGTGCCTTGCCGCCGACCGTTCGCAGTCGGTGCCAGACCATCAATCTGAAGATGCACGACAAGGCAGCGGCACTTGAATGGTTGTCGCAGTCGCTCGATGATCCGGAGACGGCACTGCTGGAAGCCGGAGGTGGGCCCTATGCAGCTGTCGCCATGCATAATGAAGCGTATCTGGCTGCGCGCGAACTATTGCTCAAGGCTTGGCATGATCTTTTTCTGCACAAGGGCAGCGTTGGCCGCATCAGCGATTCGCTGGCCGATCTGGACACCTCATTGTGCCTGGCGACCTTCAGTCGCTGGACCTTGCTGGCTGCGAAGCAGGGCGCGAATCTGAGCATAGAGGCCAATCCGGCAGTCAAGGAGGTTATCTCGGAGACTCAGAGCCGGCTTACCAATGAGCAATGGTTCACACTTCACGAGCGTTTACTGCAATTACACCGCTCTGACAGTGCCAGCTTCAAGACACAGGCTGTGCTAGAGGGAATGTTTGCCGATACGAGAATCATGACCAACAGCTGAAGTCTTTCCAATGACCGAAGAAACTCGCAAGGGAATCATCTCGTTTTCCATCACTGACCGTGGTGCTCTGTACTCTTCCTATATGTCGTTCGTACAGAACGGTGCGGTATTCGTGCCGACCGCGCGTAGCTACGAGATAGGCGACAAGGTGTTCATGTTGTTGAAGCTCATGGACGACCATAGCGTATCGCCCGTCAATGGCACGGTTGTCTGGTTGACGCCTCCGGGCGCCCAGGGCAGCAAGGTCGCCGGCGTCGGCGTGCAGTTCTCGGAAGAGGATCAGGGCAGCACCAAGACCAGCATCGAACAGCATCTGGCAGCGGCCATTCAGGGCGAGCGTCCCACACAGACCATGTAGGGCAACGGCAGCTTCGGCCAGTGTCTGCACGGACACCGTCGAAGCTGCTGGTACAGGACGGACTACGGCACGGTCCGATCGAGAGTTGCCCGGCTCGAATCATCACGTTGGTGTGCATTAACTGCCGGCAATCCGGTAGGCTTCACGTTTTGCATGGCTGAATCAAAACATGGCTGCGGTCAAGAAGAAGGTGGAAGTACCCGGTAAGCGTGCTGCCGGGAAGGCTGGCGCCGCCGGCAAGCTTGTCGGGAAAAAACCTGCCAACAAGAAGGCGTCGACTGCCACAGGCAGGAAAGCGTCATCTCGGGGCAAGCGAACGCTTGAGCAGGTGATGGCAGAATACGAAGATGCCCGTCTGAGCGATGTGTCCGACAAGGTCTTTGTTGCCACCAGTCCGGTACACGGCAAGGGGCTGTTTGCAGCGACCCGCCTGAAGGCCGGAACCTTCATCAGTCGCCTGCACGGTATGCCGACCTTCGATGACGGCACTTATGTACTCTGGATAACCGACGAACTGGGTCTTGAACTGACCAACGATCTGAAGTACATCAATCATGACAAGAATCCCAATGCGGCCTATTCCGATCTGGATGTCACGATAGTGCGTGATGTCGAGGCCGGTGAAGAGCTGCTCCATGACTATGGGTGGTAGCCGCAAGTGAGTCAGACGATCAAGCAACTGGAAGCGCAGTTCCATCGCATAGCCCAGCTGGACCATGCCAGCACCTTTCTCTCCTGGGACCAGATGGTGATGATGCCCGATGCGGGTAATGGACCGCGGGCAGCGGCGCTGGCAGAACTTGCCAGTCTGCGACACGAACTGCTGACCGCGCCGGCAATGGGCGATTGGCTCAATGAGGCGGAGTCTGAAGTCATCTCTGGCAAGCTGGCCCCCGATTTTTTGCCACATGTGCGGGAAATGAAACGTACCTGGCAGCAGGCGGTTGTCCTGCCGGCCAGTCTGGTACATGCCAAGGTGCTGGCCGGATCACGTTGCGAACACGGTTGGCGGGAACAGCGTGGCAAGAATGACTGGAAGGGCTTTCTGGAAAATTTCAGGGAAGTGGTGGAGCTGTCCAGAGAGGAGGCGCAATGTCGCCAGACGGCGGCGCCCGAGGATTTTGCAACACCCTATGACGCTCTGCTGGATCTGCATTGCACAGGAGACAATCAGGCATTGATCGGTGGTGTGCTGGACGAGCTCAGAGAGGCACTACCCCCGCTGTTGCAGGAGGTGATGGAGAAGCAGGCATCACAAACGGTCGTGGATCTCGGTGGGCATTATCCGCTTGCCCAACAGCAATTGCTGAGTGAAGAGTTGATGCGGGTGCTGGGTTTTGACTTCAGTGCGGGCAGACTCGATGTCAGCATGCATCCCTTCAGCACTGGCGGAAAAGGCGATCAGAGAATCACGACACGCTATCGGGAAACCGACTTTGCCGATGCGCTGCAGGCCACCGCTCATGAAACGGGTCATGCCAGTTACGAGGCCGGCTTGCCAGAGGCCTTGCAGTCCTTCCCGTTGGGACGGGCGCGCAATATGTGCATTCACGAAAGCCAGAGTCTGATGTTCGAAAAGCAGATCTTTCTGTCGCGCGCCTTCACTCAGGCAACGGCAAAGCTGATCAAACAGTTTCTGCCCACTGCAACATTCCCTGACAGTGATGCCTTGTGGATGGCACAGACACGCGTCAAGCCGAGTTACATTCGGGTGGAAGCGGATGAGGTCAGTTACCCACTGCACATCATGCTGCGCTATGACATCGAAAGTGCCCTGATCAACGGCCAGATGGAAGCCGGGGATATTCCTGCTGCCTGGGAGTCGGCCATGCAGCAATACCTGGGTTTATCCGTCGATGGCAATCACGCCATCGGTTGTCTGCAGGATATTCACTGGACCGATGGTGCCTTTGGTTATTTTCCGTCCTACACCATGGGTGCGGTCAATGCGGCGCAGCTCATGGCCTCGCTCAAGCAGCAGCATCCGGACTGGCAGGAGCATTTTGCCCGAGGCGATACGGAGTTTGCTCGCGAGTGGTTGTCCAGGAGCATCTGGCAACACGGGTGTGAACTGGAATCGCAGGAACTGATGACGGCGGCAACAGGCGAGGGCAGCAATGCGGCAAGTCTACTGGCGCATTTGCGCTCCCGCTATCTTGATGAAAGCGATTGACTGACCGATCTATGACTCGTCGTGCTCCCCGAGTCGAGGAGCGCGATGGTCCAGATTCAGGGTACTGTTGCTGAAGCGGATCGGCGTGCGCACACCGGGGATGCCATCCGGTTCGATCTTCATGCCCCGGGCAATGAACTGTGGATCGGCAAAGACATCGGCAACGCTGTTGATCGGACCTGCAGGCACCACGGACGTTTCCAGTGCCTGCAACAGCGCCTCCCGGGTCCAGAGTGAGGTCTGCGCGCTCAGCAATTGTTCGAGCGAATCGCGGTTTGCCACTCGTGCGGCATTGGTGGCATAACGTTCATCGCTGGCCAGTTCATCCAGCTTCAACAGCGCGCACAGGCGGCCGAACTGGCCATCGTTGCCCACGGCAATGATCAGGTGGCCGTCGCTGACGGGAAAGGTCTGGTAGGGAGCAATATTCGGGTGACGATTGCCCATGCGAGTCGGCGATTTGCCACTGGCCAGAAAATTCATGGACTGGTTGGCCAGTACGGCTGTCATGCAGTCGAACAGTGACAGGTCGATGTGTTGACCCTGGCCGGTGTCCCGACGTTGCAGTAATGCTGCCTGGATGGCAATGACGCCATACAGTCCGGTGAAGATATCGGCAAAGGCGACACCAATCTTCTGTGGTTGACCATCGGGTTCGCCGGTCAGGTCCATGATGCCACTCATGCCCTGAATCATGAAGTCGTAGCCAGCTCGGCTGGCGTAAGGACCGGTCTGACCGAAGCCTGTCACCGAGCAATAGATGAGGGCAGGGTGTTTCGCGCAGAGAGCCTTTGCATCCAGGCCGTATTGTTCCAGCCCACCCACCTTGAAGTTCTCGACAACGACGTCAGCGTCGGCCACAAGGTCGAGAACTCGCTGCTGGCCTGCTTCTGTTTTCAGATCGACAACAATGGATTGCTTGCCGCGATTACAGGCATGGAAATACGCGGCGCTGCGTTCCCCGTCAATGTCGATCCACGGTGGGCCCCATTGACGAGTATCGTCACCCATCGGGCTTTCCACCTTGATGACCTCGGCTCCCAGATCCGACAGGGTTTGTCCGATCCAGGGGCCGGCCAGTATTCGCGCCAGCTCAAGCACCTTGATTCCGGTCAATGGGGCTTCATTCATGATGTAGTGCCACTCGCTTTGGCAGGGAAATTTCCTGTTCGCTTCAGGCGCTCGACAGGTTCCATACCGGTGATTCTATACGGTCGGAACAGCGCCGACGTTGCCGTTTGCGCCGGGAATCAGCTGGTCGGCCGTCGCCCAGGGGGTTTCGCTGAAAGGCGTGCTTTCAATCTGTTCGACCCGGCGTTCATCACCCGAGACCTCGATGACGCAGTGCGCGCAATTGGACAGGGTCGGTAACTCATGCAGGACATCCAGGTTCACATCGGCATAGTGGGCCAGAATGGTCTTCATGATCGCGCCATGGCTGACCACCAGCAGGTGGGCCTCATCGGGAAGGGCACTGTGTTCGCCGATGATCGACTCGATGGCGTTGACGCCTCGTACCTGGACTTCCTGTGATGTCTCGGCACCTTCCACGGCAAACCGGGGGGATGCGATGCGATGCAACTCGACCATCTCCGGGTGGGCTTGTTCGATATCGGCCCACATATGACCTTGCCAGACACCGAGTCGTACTTCGCGCAGGTCGTCGCGGTAGATGACTTCTTCCTGGCGCTCGCCCAGGATCAGCGCGGTGGTCTGGCGGGTACGGACACTGCTGCTGGAATATACGGCACTGAGCGGCATGTTCCTGAAATCAGCACCTCTGTCGGTAGCCTGTTGCTTGCCGGTGTCATCCAGTTCGGATTCCAGCTGACCTTGAATCCGTCGAGTTGCGTTCCAGCTGGTCTGGCCGTGACGGACGATATGTATGCGCATGGTGTTGACGGGGCAGTCAAAGTAAACGGGCAGATAGGGTAACGTATAGTGCAAGAGTCTGTGTGGAGCGTCGGTACATGTGGCAACAATCAGCGGAACATCGGCTTGGCGTGGCGCTGGGTCAGTGGCGACAGTTGAGCGGCGGAGACTTTGCCCAGAGCTGGCGCGCCGAGGTCGTCGGTGGGGGTTCCGAACAGCTCAGTGTGGGCGATCAGGTGTTCATCAAGACCCACGCCAATCCGCCACCCCGTCATTTCACCACGGAGGCCAGTGGTTTGTCGTGGCTTGCCGAGGTGGGGTCTGTGGCGGTACCGACGGTACTGGGTGTCAATGATGATCCGCCGTGGCTGGTATTGCAGTGGATAGAGGAAGGTCGTTCCGTGAGTGGCACGGAGCAGGACCTCGGAGTTGCTCTGGCGCAATTGCATCAGGCACCGTGTGCGCAGTTTGGCCGTGCGGACGAGCGCAGTACCGGTAGTCTCGGCTTGCCAAACGCACCGTGTCAGTCGTGGGCAGAGTTCTATGGGACACAGCGTCTGTTGCCGCTGGCTGCCATTGCGGCTGAGCGGCATGCGCTGTCTGCCACTACCATTCGTCGAATCGAACAGCTTGCCGAGCGGCTGGATGAGCATGGGGACGCCGACGTGCAGGCGTCACGCCTGCATGGGGATCTGTGGGCGGGCAATCGCCTGGTGGATGTCGAGGGACGCAGCTGGCTGATCGACCCGGCTTGCCATGGTGGACATCGGGAGTTCGATCTGGCGATGATGCGGCTGTTCGGTGGGTTTGGCGATGCCTGTTTTGCGGCCTACCAGGAATACTGGCCGTTGGCGGCAGGCTGGCAAGAGCGTATTGCCCTGCACCAGCTTGCCCCGCTGATTGTTCATGCCATCAAGTTTGGCAGTGCCTACGTCGATTCGACCGAAGCTGCATTGGATCGGTATATCCGCTGAGGCGAGTCGGCACTGCCTGTTCGACGGTATCAGCTGGCCTTTTCTTTCTGCGCCAGCGCATCGAGGATTCTGACCCAGCTTCTGATGCCCTTGTGATAGCTCTTCAGGGAGTACTTCTCGTTGGGTGAATGGATGGCGTCATCGTCGAGCATGAAGCCGATCAGCAGGCTGTCCATGTCCAGTATCTTCTTGATATGGCCAACCACCGGAATGGAACCGCCACAGCCGGCATAGACGGCCTCCTTCTGCCACTCCTGCGTCAGTGCCTGCTGCGCCTGCTTGAAGGCAGGAGCCTCGACCGGCATGACCGTGGCGCGAGAGCCGTCCTTGGTCAGATACGATGCGGTGCAGTCCGGTGGCAGACGATCTTCGATATGCTTGTACAGTGCCTGCTGAATCTGTATCGGGTCCTGGTCACCGACCAGTCGAAAACTGACTTTTGCCATGGCCTTGGACGGCAGAACGGTCTTGAAGCCATCGCCGGTATAACCGCCTGAAATGCCGTTCACATCGCAGGTGGGGCGAGCCCAGATCTGTTCCAGTACCGAGTAGTCCGCTTCTCCTGCAGGCTTGGACAAACCCACGGATTCAAGGAAGCCGGTGTCGTCATGATGCAGGGACGCCCACTGCGCGCGCACCTCTTCGGGAATCTCGGGCACACCGTCGTAGAAGCCGGGCAGGGTGATGCGACCCTGATCATCATGCAGGTCGGCCAGTATGCGTGTCAGTACGCGGATGGGGTTGATGGCCGGGCCGCCGTACATGCCTGAGTGCAAATCCAGCGAAGGCCCCGTGATCGTGATTTCCTCGCCAACCATGCCGCGCAGCATGGTCGAGATGGTGGGTGTCTCGCTGTCCCACATGCCCGTGTCGCAGACCAGTGCCAGGTCGGCCTTGAGTTCGTCATGATGTTCTTTCATGAACGGTATCAATGACGGAGAACCACTCTCCTCTTCACCTTCGAAAAACAGGCTGACGCGGGTTGGCAGTGAGCCTGTGACCTGCTTCCAGGCCCGGCAGGCTTCCACGAATGTCATCAGCTGGCCTTTGTCATCGGCAGCTCCGCGGGCACGGATCACCTTGCCCTTGTCCGTCTCTTCGATTGCAGGTTCAAACGGCGGTCGGTTCCACAGCTCCAGAGGGTCTACGGGCTGGACATCGTAGTGCCCATAGAAGAGCAGATGCGGGCCCTGCTCGTTGGCACCCCCCTGATGCCCGACGACCATCGGGTGGCCCGGCGTGTCATGGCGCTGCGTCTCGAAACCGATGCTGCGCAGATCCTCCACCAGCCAGTCAGCCGCCTTGAGGCACGAGCCCTTGTAAGCCGGATCCGTCGAAATGCTGTCAATCCTCAGCAACTCGAACAACCGCTCCAACGCCCCCGGCAACCCCTCATCCACCTGCCGCAAAACACGCTCTACATCACTCATCGGGTCGGACCACGCTATGTAATTGATTAACAAGAATAAACGCGCCGATAGCAGTGGTTTTCACCGTCTATATCGGCGTGTTTGACTGTGAATTATGGCATTTAGCGCAGGCATCTCCAGACGAATGTCGTTTTTCGGGTGAGAAGTCGAACGATTTTCACTGCCTGCAGACCTTGCGCTAAATCGTCGTTTTCAATGCGAAAAACAGTGAAACAAGGTGAGAATCAACGTGATATTTACGGGATGGTGCTTTAGTATCAATGGCTTATGATGGTCCGACCCGGGGGGAGATGTGATTTGTTATGAGGTGGGGGCGGTGCCGAGGCGCGATGAGGGGTGGTTGCGGCGGTGGCGTGAGAGTCTGCGGGTGGTGGAGACGGTGATGGTGCCGCCACGGGATGCAGCGACGTTCGAGGTGCCGGCGGGACATGGTTTTCGTATCAACAGTGTCGAAGGGCCGCAGGTGGGTGACTTGAACCTGTGGAATGCCGACGACTTGTCCGAGCGTTTTTTCAGTGGCAAGACGCGGCAGTTGCACGCCACGCATGTCACGCGTGGCGATCGCCTGTGGTCGTCCATGCCGGGCATTCGTGCCATGGCAACCATCACCCACGATACGCTGGAATGGTATGGCTGGGATGATGAGGGCGGTGGTGTGCATGATGTGATCGGTACGCGCTGCGATCCCTACACCAACCGCTTGCTGAAGGGCGTGGATTATCACCACTGCTGCCACTCCAATCTCACTCGCGCCATGGCTCGAAAACTGGGCCGGCCAGCGGCAGACGTGGAACCCCTGATACACGATGTCCTGAACGTGTTCATGTGTACCGGGTTCACGCTGGATACCCATCAGTACTTCATGAAGGCAAGCCCGGTTCGGCCCGGCGACTATCTGGAAATCCTGGCTGATATCAACCTGCTTGGCGCCTTGTCGACCTGTCCGGGCGGCGACTGCGGCAGCAGTCATTCGGATGACGAGACAAAGTGCTATCCCTTGCAGGTAGACATACTGGCGCCTTCGGATGAGGTGCTGGAAAGCTTCGTGCCTGAACCCGCCAACCCCTACGACCGCAGCCACGGCATGTCGGAAATCTGAAACACTTCGCTGAGATCGCTCCAGGTACAAGTATTGTCAATTCAACGATCAGAAGGGACAGTCCTGCATTTCAAGAAGCTGAAGAACATGCCAGGCCAGAGCCGAATTGCTGCTGATGACCGGTATGCCGAGGCTCTGACTGGCCTGTTCGATCAGGCCGTGCATGCGTAGGTTGGTGCAGGAGGCAACAATCGCATCGGGTTTGCCATCACGAGCCAGCATCTCCAGAGAGTGCATGAGCGACGAGCGGGCAATACGCGCGACCCGGTCGTCGCGTGATTCATTGAAGGAGGCGACGCTGACCAGTTGCCGCTCAGGGGTTTGCAGCGATTCGATGAGGGCACGCGAGACGTCTGGTACATAGGGTGTCAGCAAGGCCAGTCGGCGCACCTGCAGCATGTCCAGTTGCGCCTTGATGGCACTCAGCGGATTACTGACGGCCACACCCGGGAATACCGAATGTACCGCATCGGTGACGGCCTGTTCGCCAATGACCGTGGAGGCTGAAGTGCAACCATAGACGATGACCTTGAAGTCCGTGGTCGACGGCAGCAGGGCAACACTGGCAGGCAGAACCTGCTTCATCTGTTGAAGGCTGTCACTGCTGATGTCCACACTGTTGGGTATGCGGCTGTGAAACAATCGGATGGAATTCGGCAACCAGAGCCGCAGCTCATGCTCCATGGTTTCATCCGACTGCAATACGATCAGCCCGACGGCGGGCAGGCGCTCGGAGTTCTCGTCAAGCTCGAAGGTCAGATTCTGAATGTCGATCATCGCCTACCCCCTGCGCCAGTCGATGACGGGTATGTCTCGAGGTGCTCTGGCAGACAGCAGCTCATGACCCGTGTCGGTGATGAGGACGTTTTCCTCATGCACCATGACCTTGCCTTCAGCGTAACTGTATCCGGGTTCCAGCGTCATTACCATGCCGGGAAGCAGCGGCGTGTGATCGAAGGGGGTGATGGAGGGTGTTTCCGTCAGCTGGATACCCAGGCCATGGCCGAGTCTGCCCACTCCTGAGTCAGACTTGTCTTGTTGCCCCATGGACAAGACGGATTGCATGGCTGTGTAGACACTGGCGCACGTGGCATTGGCTGCGTCCAGGGCGGCAAGTCCCGCCTCGGTGGCATCCCAGGTACGTTGGTGGGCCGAGGCCGTTGCCGAGTCGACATGGCCCATGGCAAAGTTGCGATCGAAGTCGGCGTGATAGCCGTCAAAGGTGCAGCCCGTATCCAGAATCAATACATCTCCGGCCCCCAGAAGATGTTCGCCGGGTGGTGAGATGATGTCATCATAACCTCCGCTGCCCGCAGCTCCGACCAGATAGGCAACGTCATCGGCTCCCTGTTGCAGGCACTGGATGCGAAAGGCGCGAAACACATCCACCTCGCTCATTCCCGGCTGAAGCCATTGTGGCACCAAGGCAAAGCTGCGCGAGACAATCGCACAGACATGGCGCAGCTTGACGATCTCGGCCTCAGACTTGATCTGACGCACGGCCCTGAGTGTCGCGGTGGCATCGACCAGCGTGATCTTGCCCAGTGCGCGCCTGACACGATCGAAATCGTTCAGTGGGTAACGCAAGTGTGTTTCCGCGGCCATCGGCAGACCGATCGTCCCGGTATCGCCCGCCAGCTCCCGCAGTGCATCGATGAGCAGGGAGACGCCATCATCACTCGGGTGTGGCGCTGACCAGGTACGAATATCATCGATCCAGGTGCGTTGCATGCAGGGCAGTCCGATGGACGGTATGACGGCAACCGGCGGACCCGATGCGGGCAGCAGCAGGTTCCAGGGACGTGTCGGACTTTGCCAGAACTGCGTCAGAAACCCGCTCAGATACAGCACATCGGCTTCGGTGGTCAGCCACAGAACATCGATGCCGGATGAGCGCATATTGGCCTGCACCCGGCGAGTTCGATTCTCGAATTCCCGGCGATCGAAACCGCGGGGAGGCACTATCTCTCCGACTGGCCGAATGGATAGGTCGTTCATCGCCTGCGGCAGGCTTTCATCGCTCATGTGCTGCAGAATCTCAGGTTATGATGACATCATGTCCACTCCAGTGTGGTCACCAGGCTGCGGAACGACGTCAACGTGTCGATGCCGTTGCTCAGCCATGTGTACAGGTAGCCGACAACGCGCGCAAGCAGCTTGATCGGGCCCTCAGGGCTGATGAGGGCCGGAAACGCAGGACTCGCCACAATCTCGCACCAGGCCAGGGAGTTTTTCATGGACCACAGGAAAACCGAACCGAGAACCATCGCCATTACCGGCTGCAGTCGCGGTCTTGGACGTGCACTGATCGATGAATTCGTGGCAGCTGGGCACACCGTGGCAGGCTGCAGTCGCTCGGCTGAACAGATACAGGAACTGACAGAGACTTATCCGCAGGGCCATGACTTCCAGCAAGTCGATGTCAGTGATGACGCTGCAGTCGCCGACTGGTCGGCCACTGTGCTGGAGTCGGTGGGTGTGCCCGACCTGCTGATCAACAATGCCGGCGTCATCAATCGCCCCGTGCCGCTGTGGGAAATATCGGCGGAAGAGTTTCAGCAACTGCTGGATGTGAATGTCGCGGGCGTACACCACGTCATTCGCCATCTGTTGCCGTCCATGATAAAGGCAGGACGGGGCGTGATCATCAACCTCAGCAGTGGCTGGGGGCGTTCGGTCTCGACCAATGTAGCGCCTTACTGTGCCAGTAAATGGGCCGTCGAAGGTCTGACCAGAGCCTTGGCTGAAGAGCTTCCCGATGGCCTGGCGGCGATTCCTGTCAACCCCGGCGTCATCGATACGCAAATGCTGCGCAAGACCTGGGGCGAGGGGGCAGGTGGCTATCGCACCCCGCAACAATGGGCGAGGCAGGCAGCTCCCTATCTGCTGGGCCTGAATGCCTCGCACAGTGGCCAGCCATTGACGGTACCGGGCTGACCCTGAATAAGGCCATGAATGGCGACTGCGTGGTCAATGTGTTACCTGTTGAGTGGGGTCTTGTCCCGGTGAGCGCAACTGTTTTTCGCACAAGGCTGATGCTCAAGTGGCGTAGAACGGGCAGCTACCATGGAAAGTCCTGAGGCCTGCATCACGGCAACACACTGTAGTGACTTGCAGAACGACAATCGTGAATTATTTTTTATCGTTCAGGGCTTGGGAGATGGTCGCTTTGACAGTATCCTTGTGCGATGCAAATACAGCCCTTTCTGATTGCCGGTGTCGATGAAGTCGGACGTGGCCCGCTGGCAGGTCCTGTGGTGGCCGCCGCTGTTATTCTCGATCCTGAAAAGCCCATCGAGGGCTTGCTCGATTCGAAGATGCTGAACGAGTCCACACGGGATCGGCTCGATGTCGAGATTCGTGAACGTGCGCTGGCATTCTGCATCGCCGAGGCCAGCGTCGAGGAAATCGATACCATCAACATCCTGCACGCCAGCTTGCTGGCCATGTCTCGAGCCGTGGCCGGTCTGGACATGACACCGCATGTGGCCCTGATCGACGGTAATCGCTGCCCCGAGCTCGATTGTCCTGCGCAGGCCATCGTCAAGGGCGACCAGCGTGTTCAGGCCATCAGTGCTGCATCCATTATTGCCAAGGTTTCGCGTGATCGAATGATGATCGAGTTGCATGAGCAATACCCCGAATACGGCTTTGCCGGTCACAAGGGCTATCCGACGGCCAAACACCGACAGGCCATCATCGATCATGGCGTCACCCATCTGCACCGTCGCTCCTTCAAGCCGGTGCGTGAAGCCTTGCAGGCTGCGGCCGCGTTGCAATCACAGGTGCCTGTCTGATGTCAGCCGACAGCCAGAATCCCGACGACATGCCAGCCGGCACCGACGTGGTCGTGGCGAATTCTCCACCGCCATTCGTCCATCTGAGCATTCATACCGAATTCTCGCTGGTCGACAGCACCATTCGCATCAAGCCCCTGGTCAAGCAGGTGGCCAAAAGCATGCCGGCGGCGGCGGTCACCGACCGCGTCAACATGTTTTCGCTCGTCAAGTACTATCGCGCAGCCATGGGGGCGGGCATCAAGCCGATCGCCGGCGTGGACATGACTCTGACTGGCGCACTGCCAGATGGGGATACCAGTCGCGTCATATTGCTGGTGCAGGATGACAAGGGTTACAACAACCTGACCACCCTGGTGTCGCGCGGTTATCAGGAAGGTCAGCAAAGTGGCTCGCCGGTGGTCGACATCGAGTGGTTGTTCGAAGCCCATGAAGGCCTGATCGTGCTCTCCGGCGGTGTTGAAGGTGATATCGGTCAGGCGCTCAAGCGCGGCCATGCCGATGAGGCACAGGCGCTGGCACAGCGCTGGAAGACGGTCTTCGGCGATCGTTACTATCTGGAGCTGACGCGTACCGGCAAGGACTTCGAAGAGGAATACATCGTTGCTGCCTGCGCCATCGCGATCGAATACGACATTCCGGTGGTGGCCACCAACGATGTGCGCTTTCTGGACAAGGATGATTTCAGCTCTCACGAGGCGCGTCTGTGTATCCAGTCGGGCTACGTGCTGGCCGATACTCGCCGCCCCAAACTGGTCACCGAAGAGCAATACCTGAAATCTGCCGAGCAGATGCATGCGCTGTTCGCCGATATCCCGGTGGCGCTGGCCAACTCGGTGGAAATTGCCCGTCGCTGCAATCTGACGCTGAACCTGGGTACCCCGGTATTGCCTGATTTTCCCATTCCCGAGGGCATGACGGAAACCGAGTTCTTCTATGCCTCGGCACAGGAAGGGCTGGAAGTTCGCCTGAAACAGTTGTATGACGTGAATCGCCCGGATTTTGCCGAGATTCGCAAGCCCTACGACGATCGCCTGAAACGCGAGCTGGACGTCATCGCCGAGATGGGTTTTCCCGGTTACTTCCTGATCGTGGCCGATTTCATTCAGTGGTCGCGCGACAACGGCATTCCGGTGGGCCCGGGTCGAGGCTCGGGTGCCGGCTCGCTGGTCGCCTATGTGCTGACGATCACCGATCTGGATCCGCTGGCCTACGATCTGCTGTTCGAGCGCTTCCTGAACCCCGAACGTGTGTCCATGCCCGATTTCGATATCGATTTCTGCATGGACGGTCGTGACCGTGTCATCCAGTATGTGTCGCAGAAATACGGCGCTCACCGGGTCTCGCAGATCATCACTTACGGCACCATGGCCGCCAAGGCGGTGGTGCGTGATGTCGGGCGTGTGATGAGCCACCCTTATCATTTCGTCGATTCCATCGCCAAGATGGTGCCGTTCGAAGTGGGCATGACGCTCACCAAGGCCATGGCAGAATCGGAAGATCTGGCGCGTGCCTACAAGGAGGATGAGGAAGTCACCTCCCTGCTTGACATGGCACTCTCGCTCGAAGGCCTGTCACGTAACTGCGGCAAGCACGCCGGTGGTGTGGTTATCGCGCCCACGGCGCTGACCGATTTTGCTCCGCTGTACTGCGAACCGGATGGTTCGAGCCTGGTGACGCAGTTCGACAAGGACGATGCCGAGGCGGTGGGCCTGGTGAAGTTCGACTTCCTGGGTCTGCGAACGCTGACCATCATCGACAACGCGGTGAAGGAGATCGACAAGCACCGTGACGAACCGCTGAACCTGCTGGCATTGCCACTGGACGATGCCCCGACGTACAAGCTGTTGCAGGATGCCCAGACCACCGCGGTGTTCCAGCTCGAATCCGCCGGTATGAAGCGTCTGATCGAACGCCTGCGCCCCGATAGCTTTGAAGACATCATCGCGCTGGTAGCGCTGTACCGTCCGGGCCCCTTGCAATCGGGCATGGTGGATGACTTCATCGATCGTAAGCATGGCCGCAAGAAGATGGCCTGGCCGCATGAGGACTACCAGCTCGAATCACTGCGAACCACCCTGGAGCCTACCTACGGCGTCATCCTGTATCAGGAACAGGTCATGGGTATCGCCCAGGTCATGGCGAAGTTCTCGCTCGGTACTGCCGATATCCTGCGGCGTGCCATGGGTAAGAAAAAGCCGGAAGAGATGGCCAAGCAG
>CBDUIJ010000079.1:0-18876 GCA_965367215.1 uncultured Granulosicoccus sp. | reverse complement strand
GGTGCGGCTCGCCCTGGTCTGCGAGATCTCTTTATCGGTCCCAATGCCGCACGGGTGTCGCGTCATGCCCCGTGCAGTGTGTTGGTTGTTCGTCCAATCTGAATGTTCTTGTCAAGATGTCAATCCTGAATTCTGGAGGTTGTGTTGTCTCTGCATAAAATCGAATCGATTCGTGTTCATCGAATCCTGATTCCTGCCAAAGCTGTGCATTCTCATGGCAGCGGTGACGTTACCGGTATCAATGTGGTCATCGTGGAGATCACCACGGATACGGGTATCACTGGTTGGGGCGAAGCATCGCCCTGGCCGGTATTCACAGGAACATCGGAGGGCAACGCTGCGGTACTGCATGTTCATCTTCGTCCGCATCTGATCGGTCAGGATCCGGTTCAGGTGGAGAAGCACATGAATATGGCAGACAAGGTCGTGGTCGGCCATCCTGAAGCCAAGGCTGCGCTGGAAATGGCCTTGCTTGACATCACCGGTAAGATAAGCGGTTTGTCTGTCTGTGAGTTGGTGGGTGGTCGCATGCGCGATGACATGGGAATGAGTTTCTCGATTGCCAATCCCGATTTTGCAGCGGACCTTGATGACATCGCGGCCATGTGGGATGACGGGGTCCGGATCTTCAAGTTCAAGACGGGCTTTGCCGGTCACAAGTTCGATCTCATGCGCTGCGAAAAAATGCGCGAGATCTATGGCGATGAAGCAGACCTGCGCATCGATTACAACCAGGGCTTGCCAGCTTATGACGCGGTGCGTTGCATACGCGATCTGGAAGCGTTCAGGCCGACCTTTGTTGAACAGCCCGTCAAGATGCATGAACGTGATGTGCTCGCCCATATCACTCATGTGATCGACACGCCCATCATGGCTGACGAAAGCGTCTTTGACCCCAAGGGTGCGTTTTACGGTGCGCAGATAAAAATCGCGGATATCTTCTCTCTGAAGATCATGAAGTCCGGTGGCATTCGTCGAGCCCTGGAAGTCGCCGCGATAGCCAGAGCTGCCGGCATCGAGATTTACGGCGGATGCATGTTTGAAACAGGCCTGGCCCATGCTGCCGGTGCGCACCTGATGGCCGCAGTGCCGGATCTGGTGCTGCAATGCGAATTCTACATGGCAACCTATTACGCTCAGGAAGACATCCTGACAGAACCGTTCCCGGTAAGGAATGGACGCGTTCACGTACCGCAGGGTCCGGGTCTGGGCGTTGCGGTGGATCCGGACATGTTGGCCAAATATTCCGTTTGCAGCCCCGTGGGTTAGCAGAGCAACTCCACTTTGACTCTTGCCTCCAGTCAAGAGCACCCAGAAGGAAAACAATGAAATGACTGATTCGGGTCCTGTAACGATGAACGGCGCTCAGATTATTCTGAAGATGCTGGAATTACATGACGTAAAACACGTCTTCGGATTGCCAGGCGAGACAACGATCGGCTGGTACAAGGAATGGCGAGAAAATTCCAATATCGAATATGTACTGACTCGTGATGAGAGAACGGCATCCTATGCCGCGGAGTCCTATGCGAAGATAACCGGGCGTCCTTGCGTTCTGGAAGCGCCGAGTCCAGGTGTCACACATTGTACTCCGGGTATCACAGAAGCCTATTTGAGTTCAGTGCCCGTTATCTTCTTCAGTTCTGATATACCGGTAAACCAGGACAAGAAACATGGATTGACCGGTGTCGATCAAACTGCTCTCTATGACAGTATTACCAAGGAATCTTTCGTACTGACCAACGCCCGCGACATTCCTTTCATGTTGCGACGCGCGTTCCGAGTGGCTACCTCGGGTCGTCCGGCGCCAGTCCATATTCGCGTACCGATCAATGTCTTTCACGAAGAGGCAGAGGTGGATGATCTGTATGCCGAGAGTGAATACAGTCAGTACCCGGCTCATCGTCCTGTGGCCGACCATGGCAAGATAAGAGCGGCAATCGATGTGCTACTGAGCGCCAGAATGCCGGTGATTGTCTGTGGGCAAGGAGCGCTCATCTCCAAGGCCACAGAAGCGGTTCTGGAACTTGCAGAGATGTTGCAGATTCCGGTTGCAACCACCACACCGGGCAAGGGCACCATACCCGAGAATCATCCTCTGGCTCTGAGGGTCATCGGTGGTCGTGGTGGCATGGAGTATTCCAATCAGTATGTGTTTGATGCCGATACGATTTTCTTCGTGGGTTCAAACACGGATAGTGCAGCCACTGAGCACTGGAAACTGTACGGCGACCCCAAGACGAAGACCTTCATGCATCTTGATATTGCAGAAGCACATGTCGGGAACAATTTTCCATTGAAGGTGGGCATGATAGGGGACGCAAGGGCCAGTCTCGAGTATATGGTCGAGCTGATCAAGTCGGACTACAGCGTTACTGATCGCGAGCCTATTGACTTGAACCCGATGAAAAAGGCGGCACTGGACAAGGTCTTCTTTTCCAATATTCCCATGCCCGATGGTGCGATATCACCGGTCAAGTTGTCTCAGGCTCTGGACAAGATCCTGCCATCGAATGCGATAGTGACATCGGAGCCTGGTGTAAGTGCCATCTACCCCTCGGCATTGCTGACCATCAAGGAAGCAGGGCGCCGCTACATCACCAACTATTCGATGGGTGCCCTGGGATACTCGGTACCGGCCGCACTGGGAGCTTCCTATGCCACCGACGGGCCCATCATCTCCTTCACCGGCGATGGTTCAATCGGCTTTGTGCTTGGCGATATGGAAACGATAAAGCGCAGCCAGAAAAACGTGACCATAATCCTGAACCGCAACGATACCTTTGGCTGGATTCGTGGTGAGGCCTTGCTGCTTGATGATGTCGATGAACCCTGGTCGACCGACTTTGGTGCCGTTGATTACGTCAAGGTTGCTGAAGGCTTCGGATTCAGCACGGCCAGGATCACCTCGGAGGACGAAATAGAAGCCGTACTGCAAGCCGCTATCGATAATCCGGGCGCCAACTTCATCGAGATAATGGTGCCGTCGCAGGACAAGATTGTCCCGTTCGTACCCTCGTGGGTCAGGGCGGCGAAGGCCAAGAACCTTCCTTACTTCTACTAGTGACAGGCGGATATGGAACAGTCGAGTGGTCAAGGACGTTCCTGATCAATTGTCTTGGGCAATAGAACATCATGCGGAGCCAGACAAGAACTATGGATGACGAGCCGGCGGACTCGCGCAGTAGCGTCGAGGAAGCGTATTTCAAAGTGCGGGAAATGGCGGCGAATTTCGAATTCAGGCCCGAGGAACGTCTGAATGAAAGCGCGTTGTCCAAGACACTCGGCATCAGTCGAACACCGCTTCGTGAAGCGTTGAATCGGCTGGTGACCGAAGGGCTACTTGTTTCTCAGAAGGGGCGTGGCTTCTTTTGTCGAGCGCTGAACCCGGGGAAGGTCATCGAGTTGTATGAACTGCGTGCAGCGCTCGAGACCCATGCCATTCGCCTGGCGATCGAGCGCGCAACGGACGATGAATTCGCGCAGATCAGGGAGTTTCTGCTTGCGTCAGCAACCGACTATACCAATGACTCGGCAGCCCGCAATATCGTCGCACTGGATGAAGAATTTCATCTGCGTCTGGCGCGATTGTCCAAGAACAGTGAGATAGTGGCAGCGCTGGAAAACCTGCACGAGAGAATTCGCTACGTGCGTTGGATTGCAATGCGACAGAAGGCCGATATTGCCTATGACGAACATTTGCGCTTGCTCGATCATGTGCAGTCCAGAGATGTTGATCTGGCGAGCAAGCAGATTGAATCCCATATCAAGAAAAGCAACGAAGAAGCGACTGAGACAGTGCGAGAAGCCTATTCGAGAATGTACGTCCCCGAACACAAATTCTGATCAGAGAGATCAACAATGTCTATTGAACACGGTGGAAAGTCTGTCTACGGTGCCACTCTTGGAATCATCATGCTGGAAGCCATATTTCCGCGGATCAGGGGTGATATGGGCAATGCCACAACCTGGCCGTTCCCGGTTCAATACCGGGTAGTGCGGGGTGCCAGTCCGGACAAGGTAGTACGTCAGGACCCACGAGACATGATGGAAGAGTTTGTCGCTGCGGCCAAGGATCTGGTGGCATCAGGGTGTGATGGGATTACGACCAACTGTGGCTTTCTGGCGCTCATTCAGGAAGAAATTGCCAAACAGGTTCCGGTACCGGTAGCCACATCGTCTCTCATGCAATTGCCCATGATTGAAAAGCTGCTGCCTGCGGGGAAGCGTGTCGGCATCATCACGATCTCGAGCAAGACACTGAGCGTTGAGCATCTCAAGGCTGCCGGTATCGACAACCCCGAGAACGTGCCCATCGTCGGTACAGACAATGGTCGTGCCTTCACTCACGGTATTCTGGACAATCAGCCGTCCATTGATTTTGAAGACTGCAGGCTGGATATGCTGGATGCGGCCCGCGAGCTGGTGACGACGCATGATGATATTGGTGCCATTCTGTTCGAGTGCACCAACATGAGTCCTTACGCGGCTGACGTACGCAAGGCCACAGGGCTTCCCGTGTTTTCCATCTACTCGTTTGTTCACTGGTTTCATCAGGCGCTGGTGCCGGATGCATTCCCACTGACGCTGGATGATCCGCGCCATATGTAATCGTTGAACCAACGCAGGGTAAGTTCTTCAGACGCCCGGCATAAGGAAACTCTTGATTCAGTAGCTTGCGCGTGAGCTGCGCAAGCCGACAGTCTGGATGATTTCAACTGGAAACTGTTCGGCTTTGCCTTTTTTCGGTAGATCAAGCTCCAGTCGTTCTCCGGCGTACAAGCGGTTCGGCTGAAGTTCGATGCAGTCGCTACCGTCCTTTTCGCATTGAGCGATTCGGCGTAACAAGACATTGGTATTGCCGGTGTTGGTCAATGCCAGGGTTGAGTCGGATCGTTCTATCTTCATCTGCGGAGCGAGATTCTCCGGGCGAGAAAGCAGCAGGATTTCGTACCCGAGCAGTACCTTGATACCCGATGTTGTCTTGCCTGGTTGTGCAGGGCCCATGTCGACTTTGCCGGTATAGGGTTTGACAGATAGTCGGAAGATACGATCGATATCTGTAGCAGCCTCGCGCATGATCAAGCGAACCCGCTTGCGTTGTCCCGGCAAGACCAGCAATTGCCCGGGACTGACCAGAACGGGGGCAGAACGAGGGTCAGTCAATTCCACTCTGCCGGGTTCCGCGGTATGAGGGTCGATGATTTCGGCAATCTTCAAATCACGATATATCTTGTGATCGCCTTCATTGCGAATTTCCAGATCTCGCGTCTTCTGGTCGGGATCGAATTCCAGCACCGATTGATCCACCGTGATCTGTGCCTGGGCAGGTATGCCAAATGAAAAGATCAGTAGCAGCAGGCTGACGGTGAAGAGCTTGTTCTTGAGCATGGGTTATTTTCTTATCAAGTTCTGGCGATCGGCTGAGTGAGGACTCATTCGCGCGTGAAAGTGTTAACTGGCTTCGTGCTTGTGGTCGTGAAAACGAGAACCACTGATGAAATCAATCAGATATCAATATTTATGTAACCTGTTACTAACAGTTGGCGGTTCTGTTGACGTTATTAGCTTTGTCGGTGAGGAGATGAGCTGTACCTGATCGAAAAAAGGAGTTCATTGACAACTACAATTCAATCGAGGAACAACTCAACAATGTTGAAACAATCTCTGAAAGTTGGCGTAATCACCATCCCTTTCGCTCTGGCTGGTCATGTTCTGGCAGCTACCGATGGTGCTCTGGAATTCAACGGTGACGCATCCACTGGTAATTCGGACGTATCCATCGTGAAGCAGATTTCAGTCCAGATCACGAATATGGACGATCTGGACCTGGGCACTCATGCGCAGTTGTCAGCTGACCAGGAGGCAACGGATGACGTGTGTGTGTTTGCGTCGAACACCACCTATTTCGTGACGGTCAGTTCGGCGAACGGTACATTTCAGATGGTTGGAGCAGACCCCGCCAATACCCTGGACTACTCCGTCAAATGGGGTGCCACACCCTTGACGTACGACACGCAGATTGGAGTCGCACAGACCGGTGATCCAACGGATGCCAGCTGTGGTGGAACGGACAACGCCTCCTATACGGTCACTGTGGCTCAGGCTGACTTCAATGCTGCTACCTACGATACCTATAGCGATATATTGACTGTGTCGATAGTGCCAGAGTAGTCGTACACTGTCGGGAATGCGGTACTGAACAACAGATATGCTTTATATTGCAACAGGCTCTATATTGCTTTGAATACAGGGTTTTTATTCAAAATGGCGTGCGGCGAGGCTCTCTCGACACGCGATGAATCTGTCTATCGACTGGCATAATCGCTGCTTGGGTTTACGGGTCCATCACTGGCACATTGCATTGTCATTGTGAAAGTGGTGGTCTCCTACAAGAGCCCTCGGATTTGCATCCTCTAACCGGATGGGAACTGGTGTTCGACTGACGGTAAGTAGCGAACTTCTTCGGCTCACGACCAACAAGCCGGAGGCCAGTTCCAAGCATGCCCTTTGTTCGCACCATTGTATTGTTGGCGTTGGTCGTCCGGTTGCCCATGGCTTCTGCCGCTACCGATGGACTGTTGGGCAGGGAAAGTGAAGCCACCACGCTCATCAGCTTCATCAAACAGAACTCGGTTCGAATATCCGGGATCAATGATATCAACCTGGGCTCACGTGCCAGTCTGACATCCTCAGAGCAATATACCGAAGATGTCTGCGTCTATACATCAACCGGTGCGTACGCAGTGACGGCAACATCGTTGAATGGCGTCTTCGAGCTGCGAAGCGAGGATGGGGCGGACGCTATCCTCTATCGCTTGCAATGGATTTCCGGTGGTACGCAAGATCTTCTGCCATCGGTTGCAATCCGTGGTTTGCCAGGCCACGTGTCTGATATCGATTGCAATGGCGATCTCAATGCGAGTATTCGCATCATCGTCAGTGCATCGAGCTTCAACCGGGCAGACCCGGGAGTCTATACCGACACCTTGATGCTGCTGGTCAGAGCCGAATGAAGTGTCTCTGTCCTGGTAGATTGCACCGTGCTCCACATCGCATGAGTAACATCAAAAGCCTGTGCATTGCTTGCTGGATGTTCCTGTTTGCGGTGACGACATCAGTCATGGCCAATGGGCTGAGTCTTGACGGGCAGATTTCGATGGGTTCCTGGTCGCCGCATGCCCAAAGTTATCTGAGTCGTCGTCCGGTCTGTGCGTGGTCGAGCGCGCCTGACGGTATTTATCGAGTGATCGCAGCTTCGCACGAAAACTCTGACAGTTTTCAGCTATTGGGTGATCTCGGCGATCGCGTTCGATTCGAAGTCAGATGGCGGGACAATGATCTATCGGGAGTATGGGAACGATTGATTCCAGGTTTGCCGTCGAGCAGACGCTATCGCTATGCCAGCGCGGCCAACTGCCCGGATAGCGACACTCAGATTCAGATTCGCTTGTCGAAGGGGGATGCGGATCGGGCTCCGGGTGGATTCTATTCCAGTATTCTGACGATCACCCTGGTTACTGAGTGATTTTCCAGCGGGTTGGCAATTGTCGTATCTGGACTTGCGCCTTGTTGTTGGTGTTGGCTCCGCTGTCGGTCTCATGGGCCGCCGGACTGGCCATTGATGATTCTGTGCCGGAGGGTTTCGAGTCGCTGGAGCGTCCGCGCCCCATGTTGGTGGACATCATGTTCAACGACCAGATTGCAGGTACCGCCACTGTCATGGTCGAAGGTGACCTGATCAGCTTTGACGATCCGCAGCAGATCCTGTCCATGCTTGACTCGGTCCGGCCTGATGATGCTCTGCGCACTGCCGTGGCCATGCCTCAGAATACGCACGTAGAACATCTTTGTTATCGTCCTGGTGAGCCTGACGGTTGTGGCACATTGGATCCCCAACCATTTGCCGTGCTATTCGATGAGGATGTTCTGACGGCAACCGTGTTCGTCGATCCAGCATTGCAAGCGGTACGGGTTGACGACACATCCCGTTACCTCGATCCGCCACATCGCCGTGGTAGTGCAGCATTGGCATTGGATGCAACAGCCGTATCCATCGGCAGTCGGGATTGGGAGCACGCCCTGAGGGCGGAGAGCTGGCTTGGTTATGGGCGTGGCTATCTGCGTAGTATTGTTGGCTTTGACAGTGTGCATGGGCAAGTACAGCTGGACTCCATGGCCCTGGTGCATCGTCTGCAGGACCATGAAGTATTGGCGGGTACTTATGCCTTTCCGGCAGGGCCATTGATGCCAGGGTTCGAGGTACTGGGCCTGCGTATCGCGAGCTCCATGCAGACGCGTATCGACCCGGACGGAGCACGAGGCTCTGAACTGTCGGTGTTGCTGGATCGGCGCTCACTGGTGCAGTTATACGTCAATGATCGCCTTTACTCGACTCAAAGCCTGGACGCCGGCCATGTCGCTATCGATACCTCTGATCTGCCCGATGGCAATATGCAGGTTGAATTGAGGATTGCAGACCCGGTGAGTGGGCTGCGAACCGAGTACCATCGATTTACTCGTAGTACATTATTGCCGCCGCAAGACGAGACAGCAATGGTGTTCGCGTTGGGTGCCCCATTGCAGCTGGATGGTTCAGGCTCTCTACCGCAATTGCACCGGATAGGCGTAGGGTCACTGCGCATTGCGCGACGCACGGGGGAAAGTACGGCGCTTGCATTGGGTCTCTCACATCTGGGCGATACGGACCTGTTGCAGCCGGAGTTCGTGATGCTGAGTCGTCATCTGACACTTCAGGCATCAGCCAGCTTCGGTATGGATGGTGAACACGGTGCAGGTTTACTGGCGGTGTGGCAGCGTGGTGCTCTTGCGGCTTCGTTGTCAGGTGAGTGGTTTGATGATGGCAAGGCAACATCGGTAGTGTCATCGTCACCGATCCTTGAAAAACACTGGATGCCAGACGATACCGCTCAGTTGACAGCTACGGTGGATGCTCTGATCGGCCGTACCTCGATAGGCCTGTACGGGTCGGTTCGTCGGAAGAACGACGCATTGGGGGCGGACAAGTCAGTCAACATCGGTATAAGTGCGCGGCACAGATTGTTTGAACGAGCCGGTTTGCGTAGCAGCCTGGCAGCGCGCTTGCGACGTGAGAATGGAGTTGTCAGTGCAAGTCTGGATCTGCGGGTGACCTTCGGCGGTCGCTCGAGACTTACATCGATACTGGCCGGCGTGTCGGGTACAGAGCAGTCTCGGACATCGGCTAATGGGCGAGACGCTGACACCACTCAATCCATCGTCGGCATGGAGACTCGATGGCATGAAGATTCGCATGACGAATGGCAGTTCGAAGCGGGAGTGTGGGCCAATGCGGGCAGCGCAGATTCCACGGTCGGGGTTGATGCCGGAGTTGTCCACCAGAACTTCAGTGCTGATATCCAGAGTCAGTGGCGTGATCACGAGGGAGCTGCTGTGCCGGGTATCGGTAACTCGGATACAGCATTTCGCTTCTCCACCCAGATCGTGATGGATGGCTCCGGAATGGCTCTTGCGGGTAATGACTCAGTGCGTGCAGGGCTGGTACTGGACGTTGAAGGTGAGCCGGAAGGCGCTGAATACGACATTCTGGTGAACAGCGCCCGAGTGGGCATGGGCCGAGTCGGCACTCCTGCATTCGTCGCATTGCCGCCATTCGCACGATACGAGGTTCAACTTCAGCCGCACTCGCTGTTGGCCAGTACCTTCGAACAGGAAAGCTTCGATGTGACCTTGTACCCTGGCAATATCCTGAGGATGAAAACGCTGGCGCGAGAACGACATCTATTGATTGCAACGGTCGTCGATACTGACGGTGAACTGCTGTCCAATGCCGTGTTGCAACGTGACGGCGGGCCTCTGATGGTCGGTTCCGATGGTTTGCTGCAACTTGAAATGAGCAGTGGAGAGGTCTTCGATGTCCTTGAAGCAGATGGATCATCGTGCGTGCTGACGATGCCGGAACAGTTGGCTGCAGAGGAAGTCGTGGTGCTCGATACTTCACTGGTTTGCCAGTAGCCTTGACCAGTACGGTACTGCCAGTACAGTGCGTGTCGCCATCATCAACGCCTGTGTGATTTTCCCGGCTACGCTGGACAGGCGCATTGCCGTAGAGAAGTTGCCAGATGAAACGAAATTGGCGGATTCGGTTATCATCGGCCTATCCTTGCGCTCCTTCGTGGGCTCTGACATGAAAGTGGAAGCGTACAGTGACGCAGCACGATAGCCGGTATCTAGTCATTGGCAGCGGCAGAATGGCGACCCATTGGGCAGCCTATCTCGATATGCTGGGCATGTCCTACCGCCAATGGGCACGTGCCAGCGACGATGCTGCGACTTTATCGGAGTACCTGGCTGAGGTGGATCAGGTGTTTCTGGCCATCTCCGATGACAGTCTTGAAGCCTTTTACGAGGCGAACCTGAAATATCATGCCGGCCCTGTCTATCATTTCAGTGGCTGTCACTTGTCACCGACCATGCATAGCTGTCATCCGTTGATGACATTCGGGTCCACGCTCTACGAGCCCGACGTCTATCGCGGTCTGACGCTGGTGCTGGAAGCAGAGGATGTGGGAGGTCCGGATCTGTTCAGTGAATTTCCGAACCCCATTGTGAGTATTCCATCCGAGAGCAAGCCGCTCTATCACGCGCTTTGCGTCATGTCCTGCAATTTTCCGCAAATAATCTGGAGAAATACCGTCAGGCAGTTCGAACAGCTTGGTATCTCTGCCGATTCCTTGTCGTCGCTGTTGTCGGTAACCGTCGAGAACTCGTTGAATACGCCAGGGGGTAGCGTTACCGGTCCACTGGCACGCAACGATGCGGTGACTATCGAGAAGAACATCCAGGCACTGGGAAGTGACGGTGAGAAGGATCTGTACCGAAGTTTCGTCAAATTGATGCAGCAGCCAGTCGGCCGCTCTTAACATCCATTCACGCGAGCAAGAACTTGAAAATTACAGATTTCGGGAAGTACAAGCAAGACGGGCGCAAGATCTCGATGCTGACCTGCTATGACTACTGGACTGCGAGTATCGTTGAAGAATCCAGTGTGGACTGTCTGCTGGTCGGTGACAGCCTGGGGATGGTCATGCACGGTCAGGACAGTACGGTAACCGTCACCATGGACATGATGGAGTTGCATACACAGGCCGTGGTACGCGGCGCTCCGTCAAAATTCATCGTCGGTGATATGCCGTTCCTGAGTAATCGCGGTTCACTGGACAAGAGCCTGGAGAATGTACAGCGACTGATGAGAGCCGGCGCTCAGGCAATCAAGTTGGAAGGGGTGAAGGGCAACGAAAGCCTTATCAGTCATCTGGTGGAATCCGGCGTGCCGGTCATGGGGCATCTGGGGCTGATGCCGCAAAGTGTCAATACCCTGGGTGGCTACAAGGTACAAGGTAAAAGCCAGCAGCAGGCAGATGACATCACCGCGCAAGCGCTGCAGGCACAGGCGTCGGGTTGTTTTGCACTGGTGCTTGAGTGTGTGCCGACATCGCTGGGCCAGTCACTCAGTCAGGCGCTGAATATTCCCGTTATCGGCATTGGCGCCGGCGTGCATACCGATGGACAGGTACTGGTGATGCAGGACATGCTGGGTGCCTTTTCTCACAACGCCAATTTTGTCAGAACCTATTGCAACCTGAAGGAGACACTGCAACAGGCGTTCGATGGTTTTGATGAAGACGTCAAGTCCGAGCAATACCCGAACGCGGATGAAAGCTACCCATCATGATCATTCACGAGAGTGTCGCTGAGTGGATGAAGGCCTCCGAAGGCAGTGATGCCAGCGGTCGAGGACTGGTGCCGACCATGGGGGCGCTGCACGAAGGTCATGGATCCCTCATCAGGCAATGTGTGTCCGACAATGCGCAAAGCCTTGTCACCATTTACGTCAACCCGACCCAATTCGAAAATCCGGATGACCTGAGTAACTATCCAGACAGTCTTCAGGATGACATACGCTATCTTGAAAGCCTGGGTGTCAGCGATCTGATTCTGCCCCAGTACAAGGAGCTGTACCCCTTCGATTTCACCCTGTTCGTCGATGAGTCATTGGACTCGAAAGTGCTGTGCGGCAAGAACAGGACGGGTCACTTCAAGGGGGTCCTGTCAGTGGTCATGAAGTTGATCAACCTGACGCAGGCTAGACGTGTGTATTTCGGCAAGAAGGATTTCCAGCAGTATCGTCTTGTCAGCAAGATGGTCGAGGCCTACTTCATGCCAACCCGAATCGTCGGCATGGAAACTGTCAGAGATGAGCACGGCCTGGCCTTGAGTTCGCGCAACCGGCGACTCTCGTCAGAGCAGCTGGATCTGGCCAGACAGATGAACGGCTTGTTGAGGAATATGGCGCTCTCGACCGATGAGATTACCCGGCAACTGAATGAGTGGGGTTTCCGCGTGGATTATTGCGAGGAGCGTTGGGACAGGCGATTTGTCGCGGCGTATCTCGGGGATGTTCGCCTGATCGATAATGTCGAGATGACAGGGGACTTCAGAGCGTCATGAGCATTTCGTGCCACACCATGCCGCCGTGGTCGGATTGCGATGGCTTGATGTAGGTAAAACCGAACTTTTCATAGAGCGGCACGTGCTGCTCCCTGCACATCAGGTGAATGGTCTGCTTGCTCATTCCCTTCATGCGCCTGATGAATTCTTCCATCATTATCGTGGAGAGACCTCTGCCCTGGTAGTCGGGGTCGATCACGACAGACATCACGACAACATTGGGTGCCTCGGGTGAGTGTCCGATGAGTTCCTTGAAATCCTCATCAGCCATTTCAACCTCGTGGGCACATCCACTGTTGATGAAGCCAATCACCTTGCCGTCCACTTCCAGCACCAGGAAACCTTGCGGGTATTCGGTAAGACGCTGCGTGATCTTCTCCAGCGTCGCCGCCTCATCTCCCTCGTAGGCCGAGATCTCGATGTCGAGGCAATGTGAAGCGTCTGAAGGCGTGCCCGTACGGAATTTCTGCATGCTGGTCTTCCGGTTTATATGGTCAGAGAACAAGCTGGTACAGACCCACTGGTCCTGCATTGTGCGCTTCTCGCCATGGCAGAAGATTATGCCAGAGCGATGCTCAGAGAGGGCACCTGGCCGGCACGAATGAATCGATGTGAGTCATCAGTGATGAAAACTCACGGCTCTTTCAACGGCTCAAGGCAAATATACCAAGCCCTCAGGCGTGATACATTTGCGCGCTGATAATTTGCGTAAGCCCGGGAACTGATAATAACCCTTGAAAACAAGGGGTTTTTTTACAGTCTGGCGATGTGTGTGTGTCGTTGGATCCTGGTCAAATCAGTTGGCAAGCAAGACGTACAGGAGCATTCAGCACAATGGTATCGGAGTCAGAACCTGCGCAAGCCAGTGTGCAGAAACACGAGGCGGGACAAGCTTCAGAGAACGTCTACCTGACCGATATCGCCATTGGTGTCATCATCGGGCGAGCCTCGGAGTTTTTCGAATTCTTCGTATTCGCGCTGGCCTGTGTGCTTGTCTTCCCCTATACGATCTTCCCCTTCGTGTCTCCGGTGGAAGGCACCTTGTATGCCTTTGCCGTACTGGCTCTGGGGTTTCTGGCGCGACCCGTCGGGACCGTGATCTTCACCGAAATCGATCGTATCTATGGCCGGGGAACACGACTGACATTGGCCCTGTTTCTGATGGGGCTATCCACTGTGGCCATCTCGTTTCTGCCCAGCTATGAGGCAGAAGGATGGTTGACCATTGCCAGCCTTTGCCTGTTTCGCTGCGGGCAGGGTGCAGCTCTGGGAGGCTCCTGGGATGGAATGGCGTCGTTGCTGGCCCTGAATTCACCGCCAGATCGTCGCGGCCGATACGCCACGCTGCCGCAGATCGGCGCGCCATTGGGTCTGATTCTCTCCGCCTCGCTCTATCTGTTTCTGATCGTCAGCCTGACCCAGGAGGATTTCCTGGCTTTCGGTTGGCGTTACCCCTTCTTCGTTACCTTCGCCATCAATGTTGTTGCTCTGTTTGCGCGTTTGAGGCTGGCTGAAAGCGAGGAGTTCAAGACCCTCTATACCAAGAATGAACTGGCTCCGGCGCCGACTCTCACGATCGTTCGCGAAGAATGGCTGCAGATCATCATCGGTGCTTTCACGCCACTGGCCAGTCTTGCTCTGTTTCACATGGTGACCGTATTTCCTCTGAGCTGGATAGTTCTGAACTCCAACGAACATCTCGAGCTGTTCATCGTCATCGAGATCATCGCAGCAGCATTTGGTCTGGTTGCCATTCTGGCCTCGGGGCCGATTGCCGACCGCATCGGACGACGGCGACTGCTGTGGCAGATGGCCATAGCCATTGCCGTATTCGCCATCGTGTCGCCGCTTCTGCTGGGGCATGGCAGCATCATCGGCGAAGCCATCTACGTGCTGGTCGGATTCATCCTGTTGGGGTTGTCATTTGGTCAGTCCTCTGGTGCCACGGCCTCCGGCACCTCGCTCAAGAATCGTTACACGGCATCAGCTCTGACAACGGACCTTGCCTGGTTGTTTGGTGCCGGTTTCGCGCCGTACGTGGCCTTGTACCTGAGTGAGCATTTTGGCATCTGGCTGGCAGGCGGGTATCTGTTGTCCGGCGCTATCGGAACCCTGGTTGCACTCACCCTGTTCAAACGCCGCAATGCCGAGCGTCGTGAACTGGACGCCTCCTGGCGCTGAATGATGATCGATATGATGCAGATGACAAACAGTAGTTCATGTTTCCTGCGACAGCTGTTCTCGCTGTCTCGACGAGTCGGAGCACTCGCGCTGGTAGCCACTCTGGCAGGGTGCAGTTCGGATGTGATGTCTCCGGCTGGCCACGTTGCCGTGCAGTTGCGCAATATCATGGGCATCAGTACCTTCCTGATGCTTCTGATCGTGATTCCGGTCATGGCGGCGGTATGCATCTTCGCCTGGCACTACCGCGCCTCGAACAAGCGGGCCGAGTATGATCCGGAATTTCATCATTCGACCTCTCTGGAATTGCTCACCTGGGCGGCTCCGTTGACGATCATCGTGTGGTTGGGTGCCATTACCTGGGTGGGAACCCATCAATTGGACCCGTACCGACCGCTCGACCGGATAGATGCACGTACACCCGTAGACCCGGATGTAGAACCACTCATTATCCAGACGGTGTCGATGGACTGGAAGTGGATGTTCATCTATCCCCAGTACGGCATCGCAACCATCAATGAGGTAGCAGCGCCGATCGATCGCCCCATCAAGTTCGAACTGACATCCACGGAAGTGATGAACGCGTTTCATGTCCCCGCGCTCGCGGGCATGATCTACACCATGGCAGGGATGCAGACCACCCTTTGGGCAGTGGGTAATGACCCGGGTGTCTACGAAGGTCGGTCTTCCCATTACAGCGGCGCTGGTTTCTCGGGCATGTCCTTCGATTTCCATGTGCTGGAACAGGCAGAGTTCGATGGCTGGATCGATGAGGTCAAGCAGGGCAGCACGCTCGACCGTCAACAATACTTCGAACTGGCAGAACCCAGCGAAAACGTGGAAGCCCTGTATTTCGATCTGGCCGACAAGGATCTGTATCACGCCATTCTGAATCGCTGTCTGCGTCCGGGAGAGGTCTGCATGGATGAGCAGATGATGAACGAGCATGCGCGCAGCAATGGCGGCGTTGAGGGAGCTCATCATGCCGGTGCGCATGGTGCCGAGCAACAGAACTGAAGGAATGGCAAACATGGCCACTGAGGCAATCCACGATCCGACTTTCCTGTTCGGCAAGCTGGGCTGGCACTCGATACCGCTGCATGAACCCGTCATAGTCGGCACCTTCATCGGTGTTGTCGTGCTCGGCGCTTTGCTGGTCGGTGCTTTGACGTATTACAAGCTCTGGACCTATCTGTGGCAGGAATGGTTTACCAGTGTCGATCACAAGAAGATAGGCATCATGTACATGGTGCTGGGCCTGGTGATGTTCCTCCGGGGGTTTGCCGACGCCATCATGATGCGGCTGCAGCAGGTCATGGCGTTCAATGGCTCGGAAGGCTATCTCAACGCCCATCACTATGATCAGGTATTCACCGCGCATGGCGTCATCATGATCTTCTTCGTGGCGATGCCATTCGTCACGGGCCTGATGAACTACGCCGTGCCACTGCAGATTGGTGCCAGAGATGTGTCCTTCCCGTTTCTGAACAACTTCAGCTTCTGGATGACTGCCAGTGGTGCGGGTCTGACGATGGTCTCTCTGTTCGTGGGGGAATATGCCAAGACTGGCTGGCTCGCCTTTCCGCCCTTGTCCGGAATCTCCTCAAGTCCGGATGTCGGCGTGGATTACTACATCTGGGGCCTGCAGATAGCGGGGGTGGGGACGACGCTCTCCGGTATCAATCTGCTCGCCACGATCATCAAGATGCGTGCACCCGGCATGACCCTGATGCGCATGCCGATCTTTACCTGGACATCGCTGTGCACCAATGTACTGATCGTCGCCAGCTTTCCGGTATTGACGGCCACTCTGGCACTGCTGACGCTGGATCGTTACGTTGGCTCCAACTTCTTCACCAATGAAGTTGGCGGTAATCCGATGCTCTACATCAACCTGATCTGGATCTGGGGGCATCCCGAGGTGTACATCCTGATCCTGCCCTTGTTCGGCGTCTTCTCAGAGGTTGTCGCCACCTTTTCGGCGAAACGTCTGTTCGGCTATTCGTCAATGGTCTATGCAACGATCTGCATCACGATCCTGTCTTATCTGGTCTGGTTGCATCACTTCTTCACCATGGGCTCGGGAGCCACGGTGAATTCCTTTTTCGGCATCGCGACCATGATCATCTCGATACCGACAGGAGCCAAGCTGTTCAACTGGCTGTTCACCATGTACCGCGGGCGTATCCGTTACGAGCTGCCGATGATGTGGGCCGTGGCCTTCATGCTGACGTTTGCCATCGGCGGTATGACTGGCGTCATGCTGGCCGTGCCTCCCGCCGATTTCATCCTGCACAACTCGCTGTTTCTCGTAGCGCACTTTCACAATGTCATCATCGGCGGCGTGGTGTTCGGCGTGTTTGCCGGCATCAACTACTGGTTCCCCAAGGCGTTCGGATTCAAGCTGGATCGGTTCTGGGGGCTGGTCAGTTTCTGGTGCTGGGTCATCGGTTTCTGGGTCGCATTCACGCCGCTCTACATTGTCGGTCTCATGGGCGTGACGCGTCGCATGCGGGTGTTCGATGATCCGTCTCTGCATATCTGGTTCATCATTGCAGGCTTCGGTGCCTTGTTCGTCGCAGCGGGCATATTCGCTCTGCTGATGCAGATCTTCGTATCGATCAGGAATCGCAAGGCGCTGGCTGTGGATGGCGACCCCTGGGATGCTCGCACGCTGGAATGGGCCACGAGTTCACCACCGCCGGAATACAACTTCGCGTTCACGCCGGTTATCTACACAGTAGATGCCTGGTCGGACATGAAGGCCAATGGTTACAAGGCGCCGACAGAGGGTTTCAAGCCTATCCACATGCCAAGAAGTTCCGGCAACGGTGTCATTCTGTCCGGCATCGCCCTGGTGCTCGGGTTCGCACTGGTCTGGCATATCTGGTGGTTGGCCGTGCTGTCCTTCGTTGGCATGATCGCCACGGCAATCCGGCACACCTTTGACTACGATCGCGACTATCACATTCCGGTCGAGACAGTCATCAGCACGGAATCAAGTCGACTAGCATCCTCAGTCGCCTCATCTGAAGGGCAGGTGTAAAGCCAATGAGCAGCATGATTGAAACAAGTCCTGATCAGCCCCGCGTCTGGCACCTGGAAGAGGAGCCACATCACGCGGAAGGTCACAGCACGCCGTTGGGGTTCTGGATGTATCTGATGAGCGATTGCCTCATCTTTGCCATCCTGTTTGCCACCTATGCGGTATTGGGTGATCGCTATGGCGGAGGCCCGGATCAGAAGGCACTGTTCGACCTCTGGCTGATTGCCTTGAACACGGCGATGCTGCTGTTGTCCTCGATAACCTATGGCTTTGCCATGTTGCAGATGGACAAGGGCAACCAGCAGGGTGTGCGCAAGTGGTTATTGATCACTGCCGCTTTTGGTGCTGCCTTCCTCGTGATTGAACTGTACGAGTTCTATCATCTCATCCATGCCGGCTATGGCCCCGCACGCTCGGCCTTCCTGTCGTCGTTCTTCGCACTGGTCGGTACACATGGTCTGCACGTCACCTTCGGTATCGTCTGGCTGTTCGTACTGCTGGCACAGATCAGGAAGCATGGCCTGACCAACTCGAATCGGCGTCGCGTTGAAACACTGTCGATGTTCTGGCATTTTCTCGATGTCATCTGGATCGGCGTCTTTACCATTGTCTATCTCATGGGGAGTATCTGATGGCCAACGCAGAACACGCATCGCCAGCCGAAGGCCATATTCCGCATGGGGACTTTCGGTCCTACATGACGGGGTTTGTGCTGTCAGTCATATTGACGGCCATTCCTTTCGCTCTCGTGATGTCCGGCGGCTTCGAGTCCCGAGCGGTCACAGCGCTGGTCGTGCTGTTGTTCGCTGTGATACAGATTGTCGTACACATGATCTACTTCCTGCACATGGACCTGCATGCAGAAGGGGGCTGGACGGTGATCTCCCTGATGTTCACACTGATCGTTCTCATCATCTGTCTGGCTGGAACCATCTGGGTCATGCACAACATGGACAGCAACATGATGCCTGACATGATCGAGCTCATGGAGGGCAAGGGCGCTGCCGGGTCTGGGGAGTCCACAGTGCCGGGCCAGGACATGTCGCCGAACAGATAGCGACAAGCAAGGGCTGCCGTGTCCGGACAAATGCCAGGCGATGAGCCGATAAGCGCTCGACCACTCTGGAAAAGAGTGAGCA
>CBDUIJ010000078.1:0-19055 GCA_965367215.1 uncultured Granulosicoccus sp. | reverse complement strand
GACATTCCCAGATCACGGCGTCGCGCCAACTGAATCCATCTGCCCGGACGCGGTGTGTCTGCCCTATCCCTGTCCGAGCATGGCTTGCTCGGCATCCCGTCCCGGCGTACGCCGACTCGATGCTTCATCATCCAGTCTGGAAGCACGCAGCGCCGATAACGCCTGCTCCTGTCGCTTGGCGGACACACGATCGACCACAACGGCGGCAAGCAACACCACACCGCGAACGATATCGTAGATATAGGGCGATGCATTGAGCAGGTTCAATCCGTTGTCGATCAACACGAGAAAGAAGGCACCGAAGACACTGCCGATAACCGTGCCACTGCCACCGGTCAACTTGGTGCCGCCAAGGATGACCGCAGCAATGACCGTGAACTCGATACCGATGCCGATGCCTGACTGCAGACCGCCCACCCGGGCCAGCAGAATCAGGGCTGCAACCCCGGTGACGAATCCGCCGATGGCGTAGACCAGTACCGTCACGGACTTGCTCGGCAGATTCGACTCCCTGGCCGAGCGTGCAGAGCTGCCCATGGCCCGGGCATAGACACCCAGCCGCGTATGGTTCAGGGCATAGACCCCTGCCACCACGATGACGAACAGCAGAATGATCGGCACCGGCAGACCCAACACCTTGCCATTGCCCAGAAAACCCATTTCCCGAGGCACCGGTATATTCTGTGCCCCGGTCATGTGAATAGCCATACCTCGATAGATCGAGTAGGTCGCAAGCGTGGTAATCAGCGGCGACATCCTGAAGCGAATGACCAGCAGACCGTTGATGGCCCCCAGCAAGGTGGCACAACACATGGCCGCCGTGAATGCCAGCAGATAGCTCTGCGTATCCAGCATCAGCTGTGCAAACAGTGCCGAGGTGAAGAACAGGATGGCGCCCATGGAAATATCGATGCCCGCCGTGATGATGATGAAAGTCATGCCGACCGCCATGATCGCCGTCACGCCAGACTGCACCAGCATGGACTGGAAGTTCGACAGACTGAGAAAGGCGGGTGACACCAGCGCCAGCAGCGCAGCAAACGCCACGTTGGCAATGGCAATCGGCAGCCATTTCTGCCGCGTGAATACTGTACGAATCGTGTTGTTCATGATTCAGGCGACCTTGTCTTCTACGCTGGCTGCCAGGGAGATGATCCTTACCGAATCGAATTCCTCGCGACTGAATTCACCGACGAGACGACCTTTGCGCATCACCAGTATCCGGTGCGACAACTGTAGAAGCTCGGGCAGATCGGAGGAGACCACGACAACAGCCGCGCCGTGCTCGGCTATTTCCCTGATGCGATTGTGAATGTCGAACTTGGCACCGATGTCGACCCCCTTGGTTGGTTCATCCAGTACCAATACCTCCGGCTCGGTGGCCATCCAGCGACTCAACAGCACCTTCTGCTGATTGCCCCCACTGAGCGCATCCACTCTGACATTGATGTGCGGAATGGCAATGCCCGCGCTGTCCACCAGAGCCTGTGTCGACTGTCGTTCACCGGAGAAACCCAGCTTGAACAGGCCTCGTTTGATGAATCGGGAAATGGCTGCCACGGAAAGATTTTCCCGCACCGCGCGATTGAGAAACAGGCCATTGACACGGCGATCTTCCGGCAGGTAACAGACACCCAATCGCCTCATGCCAGCCACTGATCTGTCAGGCACGGCCTTTCCATGCACGTGCACATCCCCAGTGGCCGGACGAAGCCCGAAGATGGCCTCGGCCACCTCGGTACGCCCCGCCCCCATCAATCCGGCGATACCGACGATTTCCCCTCGTTGTACGGCAAAGGATATGTCACGGAAATCGGTTGAGCACAGGTTCTCGACCCGGAGCGCTTCCGAGCCTCCAGTGGTTTGCCGGACCTCATCGGGAGATTTTTCGAAGGAGCGCCCTACCATCAACTCCTCCAGCTGCCGCTGTGTCACATCCGCCAATTGACCGCTGGCCACCTGCAGACCATCTCGCAACACGATATAGCTGTCGCAGACCCGGTAGATTTCCTCGAGAAAATGCGAGATGAAGACAATCGCAATGCCGCGATCCCGCAGCTTGTCCAGTATCAGGAACAGCTTCTCCCGCTCGACGGCGGTCAGGGATGTTGTCGGCTCATCAAGTATCAGCACCTTGTCTGCATGCAGCAGCGCCTTGCCAATTTCAACGATCTGCTGCATGCCGGCACCCAGTGTCTGCACCGTCGCATGTGGATCGATATCCATGCCCAGAAAGTCCAGCTGTTCGCGGGCAATACGCTCCATCTCCCGCCAGTCGATACGCACACTGGACCCCGGCATCGAACTGATGCACATGTTCTCTGCAACCGTCAGCGACCCGAAGAGGCTCAGCTCCTGATGAACCGCGGAAATGCCATGAGCGTGCCCTTCGTTACGCTCGACAAGCTGACCGTCTACCCGTATCTGCCCGCCGGTGGGTTCCAGCAGACCGCACAACATGTTCTTGGTGGTCGACTTACCGGCGCCGTTTTCTCCCACCAGGCCAACCACCTGACCGGGATAGAGATCAAAGGACACTCCGTCGACGACGGTTTTGCCGGAGAACGATTTCTTCAGGCCGCGGAATGAGAGAATCGGTACGTTGGTTTTCTCGTTCAACTAGTGCCTCCGCGTGCTCAACTTCATGGACAGCCAGGTACCGAAGAAAATCAGCAAACCTTGTATGATCAATTGGTCATAGAACGGAATTCCGATCAGGTTGAGGCCGCTGATCAACACCGACAGCAGACCTACACCCAGAACGGTACGAGCAATCGAGCCTTCACCACCTTCCATCGTTGTGCCTCCGAGCACCACGGCACCGATGATGATGAGCAGCAGGGTGTCGCCAACCCCGGGAATGGCGTTACCCAGTGTGGCAATACTGATGAATCCGGCAATGCCGCCGAGTACACCCGAAACAGCGTAAACGCTGACTTCGGTCAGACGGACATTGATTCCGGAATAACGTGCGGCATTGCGATTACTGCCGATGAGCATCACATGCCGTCCCCAGTCTGTCTGCGTCAGTGCCAACAGACAAATGGCGACCACCAGCAGGCCCGCCCAGGTCACGGCCGGAACACCGGCTATGGTCAGAAAACCGAAATCCATCATCGAATAGGGCGTGCCCTGCACGGCAATCCCCTTGGACAGGACGAAGGCTATGCCGCGTGCAATCAACTGGGTAGCCATGGTCGTGATGAAGGGCGTCAGTCCCAGCACACCGATCAGCACCCCATTCAACAGGCCGAAACACAGACCCACCGCCATCGCAGCCAGTGCACCAAGCCAGACGCTGCCACTGGCTGCCATGACCAGGCCCGCTATGACAGCACTGGCACTGATCACGGTGGATATCGACAAGTCGATGCCTCCCATCAGGAAAACCAGCGTCATGCCGATTGATGCAATCAGCACAACCGAGTTTGCTGTCAACATCGCCTCGATGTTGCCTGTGGTCAGAAAGTACGGAGAAAACAGTGAAAATCCGACAAACAGAGCGATCAGCACCGGGGCTACCGGATAGGATCGAACCGAGTCTGACAGTGCCTTGATCATGGGTATGTACGCTCAGTGGAAACAGGCCGGGACAGCGTTACCCGGCCTGCTGCCAACAGGCTATCCGCAGCTTACTTCGCGCCCCAGATAGTGTCCTTGTTGGCCTCGATGTCATCGGTGGTGTAGAAGTTTCCGGTGATGACGTTCACCCGCTCGACACTCTCGCCATTCATCAGGCGCGTTGCCAGATCGACTGCTGTCTGTCCTGTGGCTTCCAGATCCATGACGACGATGCCATCAGCTGTGCCCTTCAGTACAGCCTGGTAGCCGTCATTGGAACCGTTGACACCGGTCACGACGACATGGCCTTCCTCACCCACTTTGTTCAACTTGCCCAGATCGGTCAGGACCGTCTCCACGGCAGGTATGTGCGTATCGGTCGCAGCATAGACGGCATGCACTACCGGGTTTGCCTGAAAGGCGTTCTGTGTTCCGGAGAGCGCGCGCGCCGAGTCCCAGTCAGTCGGTACTTCCACCAGCTTGACGTTGTCCAGACCGGCAAGCTCTTCCCGGAAACCCTTGCTGCGATCTATACCGTTCTGATCATTCAGGGCGCCGATCAGTTCGACAACCACCTTTTCTCCTGCCACGTCTTTCAGCTGCGAAGCTGTGTAGGCGCCGGCCTCTCGACCGTCCGACAGTGAATCAGGCCCCACGAAAGCGGCGACCACACGGCTGTCAGGCAAGTCACGGTCATAGGCCACCACCGGAATGCCTGCGCGTTGCGCCGCCATCAGCGCACGTTCGATCGTGTTCTGATCGACTGCGCATACCAGAATGGCATCGACACCCTGCGTGATCAGAGACTGAATCTGCTGATTCTGTGTCTGCGCATCGCCATCGGCAACCACTTCCACCAGATCGTAACCGCGTTTTTCGGCCTCGGCCTTGATCGCATTGTTCACACCGACACGACTTTCGAACAACTGGTCTACCGACAGACCCAGCGTGACCTTGTCCTGAGCCTGGGCCAGGGATGCAGCACTCATGGCCAGTGCAAAGAGCAAGGATATGAAGACTTTCATGGTGAGATATTCCTCTGTTGTTGTTGGTCCTTCACGACTCGGCCACCGACATCACGGCGACCAGCAGCTGGATTCCACACCGACACGATCCCCGGACGCCTGGTTCAAGCAGTCTTCGCCAGAAGCGTGGCATCGAGCAAAATCATTTTTTGTTATACCAAACTAATTTCAAACATGAAAGCTCCCCCAGAACGAACAGCAGAGATTTCATTTCTACAGCGTTATCTGTCTTGTTTACCTGCTTTAACAACGATATGCGGACTTTCCTGTACTGAACCATACCGTTTGACGACATCAACCGAACTTACGTTTTGTTATACCAAACTATTTCCGTTGATGAAAGTCATTTTTACGGTTGGAGTGTGTCGGGGCGACTACACAAGGCAAGCGGCCAGCGCGCAACGGCCTCATCGCGGAAACTGCACTGTATTACTTGTCCGTGACTTGCTAAAGTAGCCGGTGGTAGTGCCGGCACCGCGGTACTTCATCAACACCTCCAGGGCTATCAGCAGCACGCCATGCACAAGGAAGCCGACTCGAAACAGGCCGCAGAGTCCATCAGCAAACCCACAGACAAACCTTCGGCGCTGGCACCGTTCGGCAATCCGGTATTTCGCTCACTGTGGATGGCAACCCTGATCTCCAACCTGGGAGGCCTGGTGCAGGCAGTCGCTGCGGGCTGGACCATGACAACCCTGACCGACTCGGAGCACATGGTGGCGCTGGTCACCGCCTCGACGACACTGCCCATCATGGCGCTGTCTCTGGTCGCCGGAGTGCTGGCAGACAATTACGACAGACGCCGCATCATGATGGTGGCACAGACACTGATGCTCGTCGTCTCGGTAGGCCTGACACTGGCAACCTTCTTCGGTGTACTCACACCCTGGTCACTACTGGTATTCACTTTCCTCATCGGCTGCGGCACCGCGCTCAACAATCCCTCCTGGCAAGCGTCGGTGGGAGATATCGTCCCGCGCGAACAGGTACCGGCTGCGGTCATGGCCAATGGCATGTCCTTCAACCTCATGCGCAGTGTCGGCCCGGCATTGGGTGGACTGATCATTGTCGCCGCAGGTGCCACGGCGGCCTTCAGCCTGAACGCCGTCAGCTACCTGGCGATGATACTGGCACTGGCTCTGTGGACACGCCCCCCCATCGAACGGACATTACCGCGCGAGCGATTCGGGCAGGCAGCCGCTGCCGGCATTCGCTACGTCGGCCTCTCCCCCAACCTGCTGCGCATCATTCTGCGCGGCTTCCTGTTCGGCGTGACCGGGGTGTCGGTACTGGCATTACTGCCACTGGTGGCCAGAGACATGCTCGAGGGCAGCGCTTCAACCTACGGTTTTCTGTTGGGTCTGTTCGGTCTGGGCGCTGTCGGCGGGGCTCTCAACAATGGAAGGATACGTGCCGCCTTCAACAACGAGACCATCGTACGCACCACTTTCGCAGGCATGGCACTGGGCGTCCTGCTGTTGTCTGTAGCCCCGAATCTGCCATTGGCGGCACTGGCACTCCTGATCTGTGGTGCCTGCTGGGTCACGACCAATGCGCTGCTGAACGTATCACTGCAGCTCTCCACACCACGCTGGGTCGTGGGCCGCGCCCTGTCCTTCTACATGACGGGTAATGCCGGAGGCATGGCGGCCGGAGCCTGGATCTGGGGCCTGATAGCCGAACAACACGGATTGCAGAACGCCTTGCTGATCTCCGCAGGCACACTGATTCTGGGTAGCCTCATCGGTTATCGATTGCCCTTGCCGGAATTCGATCGCCTGAACCTGGATCCGCTGAACAAGTTCATCGAGCCGACACTGGCCGTGCAGCTGACCCAGCGCACCGGCCCCATCATGGTGACGGTCGACTTCGATATCGCCGAAGAGGATATCCCGGCATTTCTGGATGCCATGTCGGCACGCCGACGTGTCAGGCTGCGCGATGGCGCTCGACGCTGGTCACTGCTGCGCGACCTGGAAACGCCCAATATCTGGACTGAAAAATACTACGTCGCAACCTGGGTGGAGTACATCCGTCACAACCAGCGTCGCACGGTCTCCGATTCGGGCGTATCCGAGCAGCTGCATGCCCTGCATCAGGGTTCCGAACCACCGAAGGTGCGGCGCATGATCGAGCGTCAGACGCTTCCCAAACCCGTGGAAACACCCGCCAAAGGCTTCGAGGAACCTCGCTACCAGGCGCCTCACTGAACGCACTACCGTGCACGACGGCCTGTTTGGCAGTCGTGCACGATAGCGGATCAACGGTAAAAAACGACTATCAACCTGCCAGTGCCTGCACGCTGGTCACGGCCATCAGCTTGTAGACATCCGAGGCCGAACACCCGCGAGACAGATCGTTGGCTGGCTTCGCCAGACCTTGCAGTATGGGTCCGATGGCATCGGCACCCCCGATTCGCTGCGCGATCTTGTAACCGATATTTCCAGCTTCCAGGCTCGGAAATACCATGACATTGGCAGAACCTGCCAACGGTGAATCCGGTGCCTTGCTGGCAGCGACCTTGGGCACGAAGGCAGCATCGAACTGCAACTCTCCATCAACCATCAGATCTGGCGCCAATTCACGCACCCGAGCCGTTGCATTGGCAACCTCGCTGACCCGTGGATGCCGGGCGCTGCCTGCGGTTGAGAACGACAACATGGCAACCCGCGCATCCTCCCCGGTGAGCGCCTTGCAGGATCGGGCCGACGACAAGGCAATCTGTGCCAGCTCTTCAACCGAAGGTTGAACCAGCAAGGCACAGTCGGCGAACAGCAAGGTACGCGGCGCTCCATGATGTGCCTTCTCCAGCAACATCAGGAAGAAGCTGGATACCGTGCTCACGCCATCTGCCTTGCCGATGATCTGCAAGGCCGCCCGCACCGTGTCACCTGTCGTATGCACCGCACCACCGATGGTGGCATCTGCATCTGACTGACGAACCATCATGGCGGCATACACCAGCGGATTGGTACGCATGTCATTGTCGGCTGTCGCGGCATCCATGCCCTTGTGAGCTCTCAACTCATGATAGGCCTGCGCATAGTCGGCAGTCCTGTCCGAGCTTGACGGATCGATGATCTGAATCTGATCCGCTGACCCACCGAAGGACTTCAACAACACCTCGACTCGAGCCGCGTTACCCAACAGCACGGGTACTGCGATGTCATCGGCAAGGGCCCGTACCGCGCCTTCGACAATTCGCGGGTCTTCACCCTCCGAAAGCACGATACGTTGCCCGCTACCGCGAGCCTGATCAATCAGTGATTCAATGATGCTCATTGCAGATAAGACAGTCCAACCAGAATGAATATACCGAGAAAGAGGGTCTCGGCCACGATAAGCAGAATTGCCTGACCACCCACATTGAAGATTGTCTTCAACGAGGATTTCATGCCCACGGCCGCAATCGCGATCAGCAGAGCCCAGCGAGACACTTCTCCCAGAAAGTGGGAAACCGCAGCGGGAATCAGACCAATCGAGTTCAAGGCAGCAAAGATCAGAAATGCCACAACGAAAGATGGAATCAGTGGTGGCTTGACAGCCGGCTTGTCCGGATCCTCGCCTTCACTTTCCATGTCACGAAACAACAGGGCCATGATCAGTACCACAGGTGCCAGCATGCTGACCCTGATCAGCTTCACCAGAGTTGCAGTTTCACCGGCTGTATCAGACACCGAGAACCCGGCACCGACTACCTGAGCCACATCGTGAATGGTTCCACCGAGAAACACACCGATAGCACGATCATCCAGACCGAAGGCCTGCGCCACGATGGGATAGGCAATCATCGCGATGGTACTGAGTACCGTCACACCCAACACCGTGAACAGCAGATTACGTTCCGAATGTTCGTTCTTTGGCAGAACCGCAGCAATGGCCATGGCAGCCGATGCACCACAGATGGCTACCGAACCTCCTGTCAACAAGGCAAAACGCCAACCTCGACCCAATACCCGGGCTCCCAGCAAGGCAAAGGCAATGGTTGCCACCACACCGAGTATGACCAGAAGAATCAACTCCCAGCCCAGACCAATCAGCAATTCGACACTGATGCGCGCACCCAGCAAGGCCACGCCCATTCGCAACACGGTGCGAGCCGTGAAACCGATACCTGCCACGCAGCCCCCTTCCTCCGACAGGAAGTTGAAGGCAATGCCCAGTAACAAGGCCATCAACATGGCAGGCGCACCATAGTGCTCAGACATGAACTGAGCACAGATGCCGATGACGGCTGATACGGCAATGCCCCGTATCAGCCCATCAAGTGGACCGAACTGCTGTTCGGCCCACACCTTTGGTGAAAAAGTGCTCAATGTCAGCTCGGTTGCTGAACTTGCATATCAGCAGCATCGATACCGGCAACAGACACAGGCTTCTTCATCGCATCGCGACGGAAGGGCTCGCCCAGTTCCTGGTTCAGAACCACTTCGATGAAGGTCGTGACACCATCCTCCATCTGCTCCTTGACAGCCGTTTGCAGTGCTTCTGTCAGGGATTCAGTGGTGAACACCTGAACACCCTTCAGACCACAGGCCTCGGCAATCTTCGAGTAGTTGACCTGCAGATCCAGCTCGGTACCCACGAAGTTGTCTTCGAACCACAGAGTCGTATTGCGCTTCTCTGCGCCCCACTGGTAGTTACGGAAGATCACCATGGTGATGGCTGGCCAGTCGTTACGGCCACAGGCTGTCATCTCGTTCATGGAGATACCGAAGGCACCGTCGCCTGCAAAGCCGATGACCGGCACATCAGGACAACCGATCTTGGCGCCCAGGATGGCAGGAAAACCGTAGCCACAAGGACCGAACAGACCTGGCGACAGGTACTTGCGGCCCTGTTCGAATGTCGGATAGGCATTACCGATAGCGCAGTTGTTACCGATATCGCTGGAGATGATCGCATCTTCAGGCATCGCATCACGGATGGCCAACCAGGCATTACGCGGTGACATACGCTCAGGATCACGATTGCGAGCACGCTCGTTCCAGTCGGTACCCGGATCATCATCTTCATGCTCCATGGACACCAGTTCCTGGGCCCAGCGCTTCTTGGTCTGGTCAACCAGTGCACGACGGTCGTCTCGATTGCTGTCACCGGCTGTGCCTGACAACTGGCTCAGCAGTTGCTCGGCAACACGCTTGGCATCACCCTGGATGGCAACGGTCACCGGCTTGGTCAGCCCGATACGATCGGCATTGATGTCAACCTGGATCAACTTCGCATCCTTTGGCCAGTAGTCGATACCGTAGCCTGGCAAGGTGGAGAACGGGTTCAGACGAGTACCCAGTGCCAGAACGACGTCAGCCTTGGAGATGATTTCCATGGCGGCCTTGGAGCCGTTGTAACCCAGTGGACCCATGGACAGGGGGTGACTGCCGGGGAAGGCATCGTTGTGCTGGTAGTTGCAGCAAACCGGTGAGTCGAGCTTTTCAGCCAGCTTGGCCGAGGCATCGATGCCGCCTGCCAGTACAACACCGGCACCGTTCAGGATGACCGGGAACTTGGCATCGGACAGCAGCTTGGCCGCTTCGGCAATGGCCGCTTCACCACCACGTGGACGCTCGATACGCACTACCTGTGGCAGTTCGATGTCGATGACCTGAGTCCAGTAGTCACGTGGAATATTGATCTGCGCAGGACCTGCCAGACGATGTGCCTGCTGGATAACACGATTCAGTACTTCTGCGATACGCGACGGATCACGGACCTCTTCCTGATAGGCCACCATGTCTTCGAACAGAGCCATCTGTTCGATCTCCTGGAATCCACCCTGACCGATGGTCTTGTTGGCAGCCTGAGGCGTTACCAGCAACATGGGGGTGTGGTTCCAGTAAGCCGTTTTTACCGGTGTCACGAAGTTGGTGATACCCGGACCATTCTGTGCGATGGCCATGGACATCTTGCCGGTTGCCCGCGTATAGCCATCGGCGCTCATGCCGGCATTGCACTCATGCGCGCAATCCCAGAACTTGATGCCCGCGGCGGGGAACAAGTCCGAGATAGGCATCATGGCAGAACCGATGATGCCGAATGCATGCTCGATACCATGGCGTTGCAAGACCTTTACGAACGCTTCTTCAGTTGTCATCTTCATGGGGAATACCTCAACTTGTTTCAGTTTGGGGAGAATTTATGCTGAAGCCGCAACAGCTCCAGGAAACGGTGGCCAATCCCTTGGCCGGAGTCGAATCGATTATTGCCTTAGCCCAGCTCCGGCACCATCGCCAGTGAAAACCAGGGGATGAATGCGATCAACAGCCAGGCAATCAGCAAGCCGGCCATATACATCAAGGCGAAAGGCACGATCTTCGAATAGGGAATACCGGTGGTACCACTGGCGACAAACAGATTCAGACCAAATGGCGGTGTGATGAATCCAATGGCCGCGCCTACCAGAAAAATAACGCTGAAATGGACCGGATCGACACCATGTGCCATGGCAATGGGGGCCAGGATGGGTGCAAAGATGACGGTCACCGGCAGACTTTCCAGAATGCAGCCGGCCGCCATGACGATGGCCATGCACACCAACAGTACTACCACTTCACTGTCACCGAACCAGGCGACGAAATTGGCTACCGCCTCGGCGGCTCCGAGCAGTCCGAATACTTGCTGCATGACAACCGATATCGCGATCATGGGAGCCAGCATACCGGTCAGCTGACCAGAACGCAGCAGGATGTCGGGCAACTCCTTGAACTTGATTTCACGAGTCAGAATCAGACCTGCCACCAGACAGAATCCCACGGTTATCGCAGCGGCTTCTGTCGGTGAAAACATTCCGGAGTAGATGCCGTAGATGACGATGAAGATGGCGAAGAAACCCAGATAGGCTCGACGGGCCGTACTGGTGATACGTGATGCACTCAAGCCCGAGACAGTACCCCAGCCGTTCTTCTTTGCCAGGAACCAGCACACCGATTGCATCGCCAGCACCATGAGAAAACCAGGCAGAATTCCGGCAACGAACAAGTCCGAGATGGACAGATTCATCAGGAAGCCGTAGACGATGAAAATGATCGACGGCGGAATGATGATACCCACGGTACCGCCTGCTGCTGCGGTGGCTGCCGCAAAGCGGCTGTCGTAGCCATCTTCTACCAGCACCGGATGCATGATGCCGCCGATGGTGGCTGTCGTTGCGGAGTTCGAGCCCGAGATGGCAGCGAACAGGCCGCAAGATCCGATAGTGGCCAGTCCCAGCCCTCCTCGCATCCAGCTCAGACAGGCATGGGCAAAGTCAGCCAGTCGCCTGGCTATCCCCGCCGCGGCGATCAGATCTCCCGTCAGTATGAACAGAGGCAAGGACAGGAGCCCGAAGAAGTTCAGACCTTCGAAAAGCGTGACGCCCACGTTGGCCAGTGTGAAATCAATGGCAATGGAGACGCCCACAACCCAATAGCCAATGACCAGAAAAATGGGCACGCCGATCAGGAACAGCAACACGACACCGGCAGAAATCAGCCCGATAATAGTACCTTGGTCCATGAGTGGCGCCCCTAGTCCTGTCCAACAGATTGAATATCGACAATGAACGGTTCCCTGTTGCGGTACCGTTTGGTGTCCTCCCACAGATTCTGTGCTGCGCGAATCAACAGCAGACACCAGGCAAATGGGGTCGCCATGTAGAACCACCACTGCATCATGTCGTCAGTGCCCAGAACGGTAGCCCAGTTCATCTTGGTGAGCATGGTCTGCTCCCAGGTGAAGTAGATGACGATGACGCCGAAGCCCCACCAGAGAATGCAGTCGAGCCACATGCATGCATATTGGAGCTTGTAGCTGAGACGCGTGCGAATATCGTTGAAAACCAGATGACTGCGCTTTCGCACATTGTGCGAGCAACCGATCCAGGTCACCCAGAGAAACAGGTAGATCGGTATGGAGGTACTCCATGCAATCTGTGTCTGGAAGACAAAGCGTTCGAACACGGCGTAGACAATGATGAGCGCCATGATCGTGTATGCGAAGAGGATGAGCATCCGCTCGATATTTCTATCCAGCCAACGCGGTATAAACAACAAGGCATTCATTCAATATCCCTCGGGAAGACCAATAGTTGGATCGTTGGACGGCATCCCTGCCTTCCAACATCGTGTCAAGATTTCGTATCAGAACTGCGTGTCAGAAAGAAGCAGCCTCAGGCTTCCCACCAACGCACAGGCGTCACGTCAACCGCATTCATGTCGGCTGGAATTTCCCGAGCAATGTCGTAGATTCCCTTGTAGACATCCTGACCACCTGCCATCTTGCCCATGCGTTCAATCCACTTTTCCCACTGCTTGGGCTGGAATTCAGGTGAACACATCTCTTCGGCCTTTCTCCTCTCGGCATCGGAAAGCCCTGCAAAGCGCACACCCGCATCACCGAAAATCGTGCCTGGCGGTGGATTCTCGACCGCACCCGTCACCTCGATCAGCGATCTTTCATTTTCGATCTGCGTGTACTGCTGCGCCTCGAAGGAAGTTTCCTTGATGATGTCCTGAAGCTCTGGATCCAGGCTTGCAAATGTCTTGTGGTTCATTGCCGTATGTTCGGTGCCGCAGAAGAATCGAAGATCGACAACCTGCGAGAGGACCGGTGACATGTTGGCGTATGCAGCTGCACCCATCCAGGTCTCGGCACCGTCGATAAGACCCTGCTTCAGACCATCAAGCGTCTCTTCCCAGGCGATCGGTACAGGATTCAGATTCATCAGCTCCATGGCAAGACGGCCCAGCTGCGTACCGGTGACTCGATTCTTGGTGCCTGCCAGTTCATCGATAGAGGTGATCAGCGGCGCATCCTTGAACTTGCTGCCCATCATCAGGCCACGCAGTTCGCAATGCGTATACAGGAACTCGATGTTGTGCAGCTTTCGCATGGGTTCGCGAAACAGCGGCTCACTCTTCTTCGAATAGAAGAAATGATGCTGCGCTGCTCGTGAAGGGAACATGTAGGCGAAATCGAGCGCGTTGTAGTAAGGCGCGGAACCGGCCGAGTTCTGCGTGCTGGCCGTGAACATGTCGATGATGCCCTGCTGGGTCTTCTTGACGCAATCGCCCTGGTTGCAGATTGCATTGTTGCCGATGAATTCGACTTTCAGTGCGCCGTCGGTATTCTCCTCGAGCTTCTTGGCAAACCAGAGCTGGCCTGATTCCTGAATCTTCAGATTCTCCGGATTGAATCCGGCAGCTCCGAACGTGAGTGTCCTTATTGCAGTCTTGTCGCGCTTCTTCTCGGTTTGTGCAGCGGCCTTGCCAACCGTTGCCAATGTCAACGGGCCTGCAGTTGCAGCAACAGCCAGCAGAGCGGACGTATAGCCGTACCGGCCCGCGATCTTGAAAAAACCTCGTCGATCAAGTGGTGTGTTCTTGCTCATATTCTCTCTCTTGTTCCGCCTTGAATGGTTACAGGCGTATTGGTATTGACCGGTCACGACTGGTGAATCATCACCGGTTGCTTGCCATCGGTTGAAAACAGGTGTTCAGGCTGAGGTGATGACTGACTCAGTCTGCGCTCGACCAGGTGAGGTCACGGATGCGCTACCCGTGCCGCGCCTGGCATCTTCCAGAATCATGTCGACAGCCTTTTCAGCCATGGCGACAGCCGGTGCATTGGTATTGCCGGAAACCAGCGTTGGCATGGAGGAACAATCAATCACCCGCAAACCCTCGATTCCCCGGACTCGCAGTCGTTCGTCAAGCACCGCCATGGGATCACTGTCGACGCCCATCTTGCAGGTACCCGTCGGATGAAAAATGGTCGCGCCATTGTTGCGGGTGAATTCCAGCAGTTCTTCGTCGGTCGTTGCATCCGGACCCGGCTTTATCTCCCGCTTGACATAAGGCTTCATGGACTTCGAGTTGGCAATGGCCCGCGCCGCTTTCAGACTTGCAATAGCGGTGCGCCTGTCCAGGTCCGTGGACAGGTAGTTGGGAACCATGGCAGGTGGCACCAGTGGATCACTGGATTGAATATGCGAATGACCCCGCGATTCCGGGCGCAACTGACACACCGACAAGGTGAATCCGGAGAATGGATGAACCGCACCACCGGCCATGTCAGCCGACAGAGTCGCTACATGAAACTGGATATCAGGGGTTTTTGCTTCATCGGGCAAGGCTCGCATGAAACAGCCACCCTGATTGATGCCAACCGCCAGAGGACCCGAGCGATGCAACAACCACTGCATGCCGAGTTTTGCCTGACCTGCCCAGGAGTTGAGCTGGTCGTTGGTTGTCGGGATCGTCGCTTCGTAGGTTGCTCTTATCTGCAAATGATCCTGCAGGTTCTCACCCACACCCGGCAACTCATGTACCACAGGGATACCGTGCTCTTGCAATACAGCGCCAGGACCAATGCCAGACAGTTGCAGCAGTTGCGGTGATTGCAGGGCACCGGCCGAGAGCAGCACTTCACCCGTTGCGCGTGCTTCCCGAATGGTGCCGCCTTGCTTGTATTTCACACCGACCGCACGCTTGCCTTCCAGAATCAGGCCAGTTGCCTGAGCGTTGGTTTCGACGTGCAGATTGGGACGGTTTCTGGCCGGTTTCAGATAACCCTTGGCCGTGCTCCAGCGCCAGCCTTTCCAGGTGGTCAGCTGATAATAACCCGCGCCTTCCTGCGACTCACCATTGAAGTCATTGGTGCGAGGTACACCACTTTCGCCGGCACCATCGATGAAGGCCTCGATGAGTTCGTTCTTCGTCTCGATGTCGGACACTGACAAGGGCCCATCACCACCGTGATATTCGCTGGCACCACGCTGGTTGCGTTCCGAGCGAATGAAGTACGGCAGCATGTCGTCGTAAGACCAGCCATTGTTGCCAAGCTCTGCCCAATGGTCATAGTCTTCGCGTTGTCCACGAATATAGATGAGTCCATTGATGGAACTGCAACCGCCGAGCGTCTTGCCGCGTGGCCAGTAGATCTTGCGATTGTTCATGCCCGGATCGGGCTCGGTGTGGAAGCACCAGTTGTATTTCTTGCTCCACATGGTCTTGCCATAGCCGATAGGCAGGTGAATCCAGAAAGAATTGTCCTTGGGCCCTGCTTCCAACAGGAGGACCTTGACGGCCGGATCTTCACTCAACCTTCCCGCCAGAACAGCGCCGGCTGACCCCGCGCCAACCACAATGTAGTCGTAACTTGCTTTCATAAAGGATTCCCTACCACTCGATGCGCAATAGCGGTGCAACCTACTTTTACGTGACTTTTGTTCACAAGTTAGTTGCTGTATTTGAAGTATACATATATTCTATTTCGGAATGCAAAGTTCCAATTAATAAAATTTTTATACCTACCCCATAAAATAATCATGGAAAGTGATAAGCCCGCATCATCCAGCAGTTCGGCAGAACGCACATTGAGAGTGCTCCAGTATCTGGCAGAGCGCTCTCAACCGGTGCCATTGGCGGAACTGTCAAGCGAACTGGATTTGCCCAAACCCACCGTCCACCGCATGTGCCAGCTATTGCTGGATCTGAAGATGATCAAGCACGATGTTGCTGACAAGACTTACCTCATCGGTCCCGCGCTACAAAAACTGGCCATGGATACACTGACGCATGGCACGGTCAGTCAGCTGCGCCATACCGTATTGGCGGACCTTGTCGACAAGGTGGGAGAGACCTGCAATTTCACCACGCTCAATGGTTCATCGGTACTCTATCTGGACCGTGTGGAAACCCGATACCCGTGGAGACTGACGATCGATGTCGGTGAACGCGTGCCCATACACTGCACAGCCAGCGGCAAGCTGTTTCTGGCCATGATGCCCAGCATCAAACGCAACTATCTGTTGCGGCGCACCGAACTCACGCGCCTGACTGACCAGACCATCACCGAGATGGATCAGCTGCGTAAATCACTGGAAGAGATTCAACAACTCGGTTATTCAGAAGATTGCCAGGAGTTCATCACCGGACTGATTGCGATTGCCGTGCCCGTCCATGATGCACAAGGCGAGCTGCGTGCAGCCATGGCCATACACGGGCCGACCAGCCGTATCAGCATGGATGATCTGCATTGCATGTTGCCCGACCTGAAGAAGGCAGCAAACCGAATGAGCGATCTACTGTGAACACCGAATTCGGTTATGGCGGTGCCGCTATCGAACCAGTTTGCCGGCCTCCAATGTCCCGGCGAAGACTAGCTAGACCTCATCCCAAACGACCCTGAAGCTCTGATGGGTAGTGGAGCTATCAGCCGTGGAACCCGTCCTTGCGGCAATCCGGTAACGATAGCAGTAACTCTTGTGGCACAGGAATGAGCCGCCTTTTGACAGCTTGTAGCCTTTCATCGAACGGATACGGGATCGTGCCTTCGGGTTCTTCGAGCTGTTGCTGTAATCCTCGGCTGTCCATTCCCAGACGTTGCCACACATGTTGTACAGCTCATAGCCGTTGGCTTCGAAGGAGCGCGCTGGTGCTGTGGCACGAAATCCATCGGCACCGGTATTGGTATCGGGAAACTTTCCTTGCCAGATATTGCACGGCAATGTCTCGGTGTCATCCGGCTCAGCGTCTCCCCAGGGAAACTTCACGTCACCCAGCCCGCCACGTGCCGCGTGTTCCCATTCCACCTCGGTAGCCAGCCGGCCACCCGCCCATCTGGCATAGGCTGTGGCATCGTTCCAGGAAACATGCACAACCGGATGATCCGGATGACAGGCAGCACTCTGTGTACCCGGCCCATTCACTTCTCGCCAGTTGGCACCATGAACGCGCCGCCACCATTCGATGCCGAGCACTCCCTGAGTAACGGGTATGTCCTCGGGTACTTGCTCCCAGAATACAAACGACCAGCCGAAGCGCTCTGCCTCTGTCACATAACCGGACTGCTCGACAAACTGCCGAAACTCGGCATTGGTTATCGTTGTCTGGCTGATACGAAACGGCTTGACACGTACTCGGCGCAGCGGGGTTTCCCCGTCATCACGGATGCCCGGCTCCCGGGTACCGACGTAGGCACTGCCTCCGGGAATGAAACGGGTCTCCGGTCTCAGGGACTCATGGCAACGCAGCTGGCCGATTTCCTTCGTGACGCCACTGCCATGCAATTGTTCACCTCTGACAGGAGCACAACAGGCGTGTCCTGTATTGCTGTCGAGACGGCGGCTCTCGGCCACATCCGCTACCCTCTGACGCTCCGATTCCTGGCAGGCGTTCGCGCAGCCCTTTGGGCGCTCGTCAGAAGGTGTGCTGTTCATGTTATCCGGAGTCTCTCGTTTGTCGTCACCGCGGCCTGGATCAGGCTACCTCGTCATCACAAATGACAACCTCACCACTGTCGATGATTTTAACAGGTATGCCATCCAGACTGGACCCCAGCCCCAGCCCTTCGACGCCCTCGCCGGTATCCGTGGAAAAACCGGCACCATGACTGGTGCAACGAATGACACGCCCATCAACAGACAAGAGTTTGCTGCCCTTGTGATCCAGTGGCAGGTATTGATGCGGGCAGGCGTTGACGAATGCCTTGACCGAGTCGCCGCTACGCAGCGCGACGACCGGAAAGTCATCCAGACGAACACACAAGGACCCTCCAACAGGGATGTCGTCGCGATGACAGATGACACTGCCAGGCGCTGGTGCCCCTGTCAGGCTTCTCCAGTTACTCATGATCGCAGGTCCAGCAAGATTCGAAAATGTCGGGCAATACAATACTACATGACGAAAACGCTGATATTCGGACCTGGCGATTGCCCGGTCCGAATCCACAGAGTGTCATGGCAGGTGGATATTCCGCCCTGCCATGCGTAGACGACCTAAGGCCAGGTCATTTCTCCCATTGCCACCTTGGCGCTGAGTTCCAATGAGGACTCGCCGCCCAGATCCGGGTAGTGCTGCTTCATCAGTGTTACCAGTTCCGCAGAATCAGCAGCCTGATTCGCCGCTGTTGTGAAGTCCGCAATGTAACGAGCCGTGAAATCGATGGAGTCGGCATTCTTCGCTGAACCCGCATTGTAATGACCGGGAATGACGACTTCCGGTTCAAGCGCCAACATGGTATCCAGAGTCTGCAACCACTGTCTGCGTTCATCCTGAGTCTGGGAGTCCGCCATCCACAGATGCAGGCCATCGAATACCGAGACGCCACCAACAATGGTCTTCACCGAAGGCACCCACAGAAAGGTATGTTTCGGGTCTGGTCCATCAAGGCCGATGACCTTGACGACTTCACCATCGACTTCCAGACTGCCGCCTTTCAGTGCATCAGGCACGATCAGCTCTTCAGGAGCATTGTCAGCCAGTATGGGTCCCCAATGGTCCTTTTTCGGCTCCATGCTGGCCAGTATGTATTCTCGTGTTGCCGGGCTGCTGAGAACCTCGGCCTCGGGAAATGCCTGTGTCACCACATCCAGACCGAAGTAGTAGTCAGGATCACCATGACTGATGAATATCGTGGTCAGCGGCTTGCCTTTGGCCTTGATCATCTCCACCAGCTGCTGCGCATCGTTTCGCTGAAACTGAGCATCCACCA
>CBDUIJ010000077.1:0-19215 GCA_965367215.1 uncultured Granulosicoccus sp. | reverse complement strand
GACAGGCAGGCAAGTGCTGCGTGGGCTCAGTGGTCGCTCGGTGACACGGTGATGATCAGCGAACCGCTGGCCACACGCTACCAATTGGCCGCCGGCGATCAACTGCAACTGTTTACCCAGCAGCAGGGCATGCAGCCATTCGCCATCGCCGCCGTCTTTCGTGATTTCGGCTCCAGTCATGGCAAACTGCTGATGGCCCGCTCGGTCTATTCCCGCCATTGGCAGGACAGCCAGATTGGTACGCTGGGCATTCTCCTGGACGACCCCACCTCCGATCAACGCATGCTGGATACCCTGCGTAACACGCTGTCCTCCAGCGAACAACCACTGCTCATCCGCTCCAACACCGCCATACATGCACAGTCACTGGCCGTGTTCGATCGCACCTTCGAAGTCACCCGCGTGCTGCGCTGGCTGACGGTGGGCGTGGCCTTCATCGGTATCTTCAGTGCCCTGCTGGCTCTGCACCTGGAGCGCGCTCGCGAATTCGCCATCATCCGCGCCAGCGGCGCCACCCGCCTGCAGATCATGCGCGTGGTGTTGCTGCAGACCTTCATCATGGGCCTGTTCGCCGGCTTGCTGGCCCTGCCGCTGGGCTGGTTCATGTCTGAGATTCTGGTCAAGGTCATCAACGTGCGCTCCTTCGGCTGGAGCATGCAGAGCCTGCTGCCGGACGGGGCCATTCCGGAGACCCTGATACTGGCCTGTCTCTCCGCATTGCTGGCAGGCATCTACCCGGCCTGGCGATTGTCTCGAGCCAACATCGCCGCACAGCTGCGAGACGACTGACACTTCCAGCTCACCGGGGTGGTAGCAATGAGTCAGAGAAATGGCACGCGCTGTGCGAGTGATAGCTATCTCACAAGCACAATGCGACACGTCCCGCGCTTTCGACCAGCAAAGCCCCGACTTCGGGTTGTGTGCAACGACTATGTCATGTCGATAGGGTACAACTGATTCCAGGTTATCCATCGACATTCGAAAGAGTACGCAGCCATGCAAAACCCGGTCGACTACCCAGTAACTGAAGATACCGCCGGCCCGCTGGACGGTACCCTGACCTATGCCGCTCTGTTCGATCTGCATGAGGCTCAACAGCCGATTACCGAGGACATGATCCGGTGCGCAGCACTGAACATGGAAGCGGCACAGCAACTGCCGTTTGCAGCACGCCCGGAGACCATCGACACCAACTTTGTCGAGCGCAGCAAATCCGGACCGGTTCTGACGCGTCTGCTCAAGGTCATACGCTGACACGCAGCTTTACATTCACAAGCGTTTCACCTGCCACCAGAGACCAATCGGCGCTACCATCAGGCATTGTGCCTACCCTTGCCAGATGCCATGCCGCAGGAAAATCGACGTTCTCAGCTCTCCTGGGCATTCTATGACTGGGCGAATTCAGCCTTTGCCACCACAGTCATGGCAGGTTTCTTCCCCCTGTTCTTCAAGCAGTACTGGAGCGCAGGCACCGACCCGACCACCAGTACCTTCTGGCTGGGCCTGGGTAACTCCGGCGCCAGCTTCCTGATACTGCTCATGGCGCCGCTACTGGGTGCCATGGCTGACTCCTCCGGCAGACACAAACGATTGCTGGCCCTGTTCGCAGGCCTGGGCATCGTTGCCACTGCCGCCTTCTTTCTGGTGGATGAAGGCGCCTGGCCCTGGGCCATCAGCATCTATGTCATCGCCATCATCGGTTTCTCGGGAGCCAATGTCTTCTACGACGCCATGCTGCCGCAGCTGACCGACAGCACGGATTTTCACCGGCTCTCCGCACTGGGTTACTCGCTGGGATACCTGGGTGGAGGCCTGCTGTTTCTGGTCAACGTGACCATGACGCTCAAACCGGCCTGGTTCGGTCTGGCGGATGCGGCTGCAGCCGTGCGTTTCTCGTTCCTGAGCGTGGCGGTGTGGTGGCTGGTGTTCTCCCTGCCCCTGCTGCTCGGGGTGCGTGAACAGGCACCGACATCCGGGCAACGCCTGTCACTGGGCCACGAGATCCGCAAGCTGTTCAGCACCTTGCGCGACATGCGCCAGCAACGCAATCTGTGGTTGTTCCTGTGGGCCTACTGGCTGTACATCGACGGCGTGGCCACCATCATCCGCATGGCAGTCGATTACGGCATTGCCATCGGCCTGCCGGCCAACAGTCTGATCGTGGCCCTGCTTCTGGTGCAGTTCATCGGCTTTCCAGCCACCTTGCTGTTCGGTCGCATCGGTCAGCGCTATGGTGCGAAACGAGGCCTGTGGATCGGTTTATGGGCCTATGTCATTGCCACATTCTTCGCCACCTTCATGAGCAGTTCTCTCGAGTTCTACCTGTTGGCCGGAGCGCTGGGGCTGGTGCAGGGCGGCGTTCAGTCACTCAGTCGTTCCCTGTTCGGCCAGCTGATTCCAGCCGATCGCGCCGGTGAATACTTCGGGTTTCTCAATATGCTGGGCAAGGCTGCCGCTGTACTCGGACCTCTCATGGTGGGTGTGGTTGCCGCCACGACGGGCAACTCACGGCTTGGCTTGTTGTCTATACTCGTGCTCTTCCTGCTGGGCATGTGGTTCCTGCGCAAGGTGGATGACTCCATCACGACGCCAGTGCCTTCCGCATCCTGAAAGCAACATACCCCGGACTTCACGCTGCACGCCCCATGAAAACTCCTTTCGGCATATTGCTGCTGGTCGTCGCCTATTTTCTGCTGCTACCGGGCCTGACTCAACCCATGCTGAGTGTCTCCGGCACGGTGGAAAAAACCAAACTGGTGGAAGTCGGCAAGGAGCTGATCAAGGACAGTCCCAACACTCCATCCCTGGTCAACAATCTGGTGGACATGGTGGTGGAAGGTCTGGATGTGCGCGGTACCGTGGACGCCTTCGACAAGACGCGCAGCATCCTGGAAACCGCCCAGGAACTGCATGCCGGCGGTCATCTGCCGGTGGCCATCCTGATCGTGGTGTTCAGCGTCATCGTGCCACTGTTCAAGGCCCTGCTGCTGCTGATCATGTTGCTGCCACTGAGTGTATCGACACGCTCCGCCCTGCTGACGGTGAGCAATGCCATCAGCAAGTGGTCGATGGCCGATGTCTTCGTTATCGCCATCTTCATCGCCTTTCTCGCCGGCAACGGCATGCAGGAGAGTCGCGGACTGGTCGACTTCGAAGCCACTCTGGGCGTCGGTTTCTGGTACTTCCTGTCTTACTGCCTGTTGTCGATTCTGGGTACACAGTTACTCAGCTCCGGACTCAAGGCGCGCTTTCGCCATGAGCGGCAGACACGATCTGCAGTAATGAACACGGCCCCGGCTGGCGTGGACGCACAACCCTCGGCCGGCACGCCTGCCGACGCATCCTGAACGTGACCCATGATTGAACAGTTCTCCTTCGCCTTTGGCATCACCGGGCCCATTCTGCTGCTGCTGATGCTCGGTTGGGCCATTCGTCAGCTGGGCATGGTGGACGGTCATTTTGTCACGCAGGCCAATGCCGTCGTGTTCAATCTGGCACTGCCCGCCATGCTGTTTCTGGCCATTTCAGGGCGCTCCTTCAATGAAGCCCTGGATATACGCCTGACCCTGATCGGACTGATCGGCACCCTGATCCTGATCGGCATCCTGCTGATTGCCGGACGCCTGCTGCCGGAAGACCAGCGCGGCGTCTTCGTGCAAGGCTCCTACCGTGGCAATCTGGCCATACTGGGTGTCGCGCTGGCGGTTGCCACCTATGGTGAAGAAGTACTACCCGTCGTGGCTCTGTACATCGCCGTGGTCACCACGGCCTACAACATCATTGCCGTGTGGGTGCTCAACTCCAGTGGCGTGCTTCGGCAGATACTGAAGAACCCGATTCTGATCGGCATCATGGCAGGCGCTGTTGCCTCTGTGCTGAAGCTGCCGATTCCGGATCTGATTATCGGCACCGGCAACTACCTGTCGAAAATGACCCTGCCACTGGCGCTGCTGTGCATCGGCGCAACGCTGGAATTCAGCAGCCTCTTCGGACACAGCCGTGCCATCCTGCTGGCCGTGTTCTTCAAGCTGATCATATCCCCCTTGCTGCTGGTGGGCATGGGTATCGCCTTTGAACTGGACAATCTGCAGCTGGGCATCCTGTTCTTTCTGGCGGCCTCGCCGACAGCCACGGCCAGCTATATCATGGCGCGCCAGATGACCCGACACGGTGCTCTGGCCGCGGAAATCGTGGCCGTCACGACAGCCCTGGGCGTTGTCAGTTACACCGCCGGAATTGCCTTGCTTCGTGGTGCAGGCTTGATATAGTCGGGACCCACGTTTCGACGAGCAACCCACGCAGGAGCAATCCATGATTGCCATCACCGATATTGCCGCCTATGCGCTGGCACTGGGTATAGCCGCTGTCATACCGGGGCCCGGCATTACTGCACTGGTGGCACGCAGTGTCGGCAGCGGCACCCGAGCAGGCTTTGCCATGCTGGCAGGTATCACGCTGGGCGATCTGTTGTATCTGTCGTTTGCCGTGTTCGGGCTGGCGCTGATTGCACAGAGCTTCAATGCCCTGTTCATCGTGATCCGCTGGGTGTCGATTGCCTATCTGCTGTATCTGGCCTGGCAGTTCTGGCATGCAGGGCGCCATGACCTGAATACCGGTGACATTCGCGGCAAGGATCTTGGCGCGGCCCTGATGTCTGGTCTTGCCATCACGCTGGGCAACCCGAAGACCATCGCCTTCTATCTGGCACTACTGCCACTGGTACTGGATCTGAACAGCATCACACTGTTCAACTGGGCAGCCGTACTGGTTCCCGTGACCGTTGCCGTGCTGCTGGTCGTCGGCTCAGCCTACATACTGGGCGCCATGGCGGTACGTCGTATTCTTGCCGGAGCCACCGCGCAACGGCATCTGCATCGAAGTGCCGCCGTTGCCATGGCTGGCGCCGCCGGCAGCATGATCCTGCGGGAGCTCTAGAGCGACACTGTGCTCGTGTGCTCGTTACCGGTCAGCGCTACCGGCAAAGGTGAACAGGGTGCGTGACCAGGCAGACTTGCCCGCCATATTGGATGCGCGGACACGCCAGGCATGCCGATCGCTTTCCGGCAGTGACAGGTACAGATTGATACTGCAACGCTCGCCCGTACAGATATCGGCTGCAGACAATCCTGTCTTCATGTAACGCGCGATATCGCTGGTCTCGGCATTGAACACATGAAAGTCGTAGCTCTCGGCGTCATCCGACCTGTGCCAGGAGAATTCCACCGGCTCAGCCGCATGCAGGGTTGCACCGACCTCCGGTGCAATGGCCTCTGGCATGTTTGGCGGGTAATCGTAGTATGGCGTGGTTGCACAGGCACTCAGGAGTGCAAGCAAGCCTGCAGAGATCATACGCGACGCAGCTCTCATCGATGGCCAATGCCGAGCGTGCAGTAACAGGTGTGCCATGACTGACGAGTCTTTCATTGAGGTCCGGTAAGGGATAGTGGTCTGAACAAATTCGACCCCGATTCTAGCGCAGCACATTCACGGATAACCACGAACAATGCAATGAATCGCAAACCTCTGCGAAGCGGCACACGATAGTGTCAGAGTTGCCAACCAGAGCGACTCGATCGACGCAGGGTTGCGCCGCTTGCAAGCGTTGAAGATTGCCTGCTTGCCACTGAAATCCGATGATCAATCAGCTGGATGTAACGCGGCGTATCGAGCTGCAGCGTGGCAAGGCCGCGATGCCGCTGACTTCAGCGCACTTCCTGAAGACGGTTATGAAATTCTGCCACCTTCTGCGGACTCAGGGAATTGAGTGGCAGCTCACGCAGGGCATCGCGCATGATGCCTTTTGCATCGCTCAGCAACTCCAGCCCGACAGGCGTAATGATCGCTCGACTCTGCCGGGCATCGCGTTCTCCCTTCTCCGTGATGACGCAGCCGATTTTCTCAAGCGGCTTCAAGGCGCGTGTGACGGCCGATGCCGACAAGCCCACCGTCTCGGCCAGTACGACGCGTGGCAGACCCTCTGTCGACGCCTCGGCAAGCGTGGCCAGCAGTCGGTATTCGCTGTAGCTGACGCCGCGTGTGCAAGACAACATTCGATCGAGTCTGCGCTCGATGCGGGCTGCCGTCTCAAGCAACTGCGTGATGGTCGGCTCTGTGTGTGCGGGAATGTTTTCAGTATTCATGCTTGCATGATACTTGAGCGATCAAGCTTATTGCAAGCATAATGCTCGACTGACACGACCACGATCAACTACAATCCCGCAACAGGGCTTATAGTGCTCCAGCCAAAGGCCGCAATCGCCTCGACTGCATTGCAGCCCTTCTCCCCACCTGAAAATCGATAGCGACTGACATCATGGGCGTATTTCTGACCGCCGTTTTCTTCATGCTGATCACACCGGGACCCGGTGTCCTGTCAACCGCAGGCGTCGGCTCTTCCTTCGGCTCAACTGCTGGCTATCGCTACGTGAGCGGCCTGTTCATCGGCACAAACCTGGTCGCCTTGACGGTGGTCACCGGGCTGGCTGGCCTGATTCTGGCACAGCCCACCCTGCGTACGGTCCTGATGTATGCCTCCGTTGCCTATCTGTGCTATCTCGCGTTGCGCATCGCCCTGGCCGGATCGAAGATCAATTTCATCGAAAGTGCCCGGGCGCCGGGTATTCGCGATGCCTTGCTGCTGCAGGCCATCAACCCGAAAGCCTATGTCGTCAATACCGCCCTGTTCACCAGCTTCCCGTTTGCCGGCATGGCCATCTGGCAGGAGATCGCCTGGAAATTCCTGCTCATCAATCTTGTCTGGGTGCCCATTCACTTGCTCTGGCTGGCTGCGGGAATCACACTTCAGCGGCTCGACCTGCCCGCCCGCTGGCACCGCATCATCAATATTCTGATGGCGCTCTCCCTGCTGATGGTGGTGGGTCTGGCCCTCACCATGAGCTAGTAGTTACGATTTGCACCTGCAAACCTGCGCATCAACGGACACCCATCTCAACGTGACGACCTCATGCAGCAATGACTGGCAGACCCTCTCGGTTGAAGAGGTCTATGACAATCCGTGGATCACACTGACGCATCGGCGTGTCATTGCCCCAACCGGCAAGCCAGGTATCTACGGCAAGGTACATTTCAAGACCACGGCCATTGGCGTCGTCCCCATCGATGCGGAAGGCTACACCTGGCTGGTGGGTCAGTACCGCTACGCCCTTGACCAGTACCACTGGGAAATCCCTGAAGGTGGTGCGCCCCACGGCGAATCTGCACTGGCAGCCGCCCAACGTGAACTGCGCGAAGAGACCGGTATCAGTGCCCGTCGCTGGACCAGCCTGTTACAACTGCATACCTCCAATTCGGTGACCGATGAGCTGGCCCACACCTTCGTCGCTCAGGACCTGAGTTTCGGAGAAACCGAACCGGATGACACCGAAGTGCTGCAGCTGATGCGCCTGCCACTGGAGGATGCCATCGACATGGCCATGGATGGGACCATCACCGACAGCCTGGCGCTGGCCTCATTGTTGAAGGTACGCCTGTTGCTGGACCGAGGTCAGTTGATTATCTGACGAATCAACCAAGGATGTCGTCAAGGGCTTCCAACAGCTGCTGCATGTCTTCTTCATCCGTGAAATAACCGGGCGACAGGCGGATTGTCCCGCCTCCATCGACTGTCTTCGCGTCGACATGCACCAAGGGAGCACACTGCAAGCCTGCGCGCGCACAGATCTGATGATCGGCATCCAGCTGGTCTGCCACACGTTCGGTCGACAGGCCATCTACCGTGAAACTGAGGGTGGCGACACGCGCATCGGCGCGAGCATCGGCCAGGATATTGACAGCCTTGAACTCGCGCAGCTTCGCCTCGATACGATCAAGATGAGCAAGCTCGACCTTGTGAACATGATGCATGGCAAGACGGCAAAGTGTGCCGTGATCCAGAGCCTGATCAGCCTCACCTGAAGCCGCCTTCGATAGCGCTTCACCGGATGAGGACTCCGCCATAGCGGCCTCATGCAGTTGCTGTCCCAGCTCTCTGAACCACAATTGCGCAGCATGTAGTCCCGCAATACCCGGCAGCGATACCGTGCCGGCTTCCAGATGATAGGGGTAGGCATCGGGCTGGTATTCCGACAGAGAGTCAACCCCTGTACCCCCAAATCGCTGGGGTGCCAGATCAACCGATTCAGCGACAATCATCCCACCGATACCCATCGGACCGAACAGCCCCTTGTGCCCGGGAAAGGTCAGCACACTGATACCGAGCTCGTCCATATCGATCGGAACAACACCGGCTGTCTGCGCTGCATCCACGATCAGGTGCACACCGGCATCCCGGGCAATGGACGCGACTGCTGCCAGGTCCTGAACGCATCCCATGACATTGGATGCGTGGTTGAGCACGATGGCGCGCGTGTCCGGACGCAACGCTGCCTTGATGTCCTGTGGATCGATATAACCATCTGCCTGTGCCGCAATACGGGTCACCGCGAGCCGAGCATCCCGCTCGAGATGGTTGGCAGTTCGCAGTACGGCGTTGTGCTCCAGACGCGTGGTAATCAGGTGATCACCGGGCGAGACAAGTCCACCGATACTCATGTTGAGCGCATCGGTCCCGTTGAGGGTGAAGATGACCCGATTGGCGGGCCCACTGAAACCGAAAAAACCGGCCAGCATACGCCGGGTGGCCGTGATCATCTGCTCGGCTTCCACCGCCAGCAGGCTGCCACTACGTCCCGGGTTCACGCCGTGTGAACGGAAGAAACTGTCCATGAACCGGTAGACCGGCTCAGGCTTGGGCCAGGTGGTCGCCGCGTTGTCAAAGTAGGCGTTGTCTTTCATGGCCTCAGGCTCGTGTTGCATGATGACGCTGCTGCGTCATGGACCTGACCGATTCTGGCCCTGTGGGGTCAGGCTTGAAGAATCTGGTCACTACTTGTCTTCATCAGGATCGAACTCTTCCCACTCTCCTGACAGATCGAGCTTCTTGTCATAACGATCGACATCGAGCATGTCGTCATGCTCCGCAACAGCATCTTCAAGCGGCGCATCACGCTCGTCCCGGAACTCTGTTGCAGCATCCGGCTCCGGCGCCTGCATGTCGCCAAGATCGATATCCGCACTCATCGACTCATCAGCACTCAGATCCGTGTCGTCCAACTGGCCCAGATCGATATCGGTTTCGTCCAGAGACAGCGTATCCACTTCAGAGCCGTCGTATTCGACCGTGCTGCTGTGCTCATCGGCAGTGTCCGAGTCGGCCACCACGGTGTCCGGTTTGTCCGAAGCACCATCGTAGCTCATCAGGGCAGCGGCTCCCGCGGCTCCGGCAGCACCCGCAACCACCGGCCGTCGCGCATTTTTCAACTCGTGCGGCAGAGGTCCAAGCCAGGGTTTGCCGGGCACACTGCCGTAGGAGCGCGCGCCAGTACCACCAAAGCCTGAAGAGTCAGAGCCCTCTGGCTCGCCGGGTGACGTATCGGTCGACACCAGATTGATCTGGCGCAGCATGCTGATGGGCAAGGCCAGGAAAAATATCCAGAACAGCTCTCGAGTCACCAGAAAACGTGCCTCGGAATAGTTGCTTACCAGATAGGCCGTCACGAACCCCAAGACGAACAATACTCCCACTTGCTGGCGCTCGTACTGGCAGTAGAAGATCTCTATCAGCTGCTGCGCCACCATCAACAGGGCGATGACTGCCAGCGGCATTCCCACTTCCGAGGCCACCTGCAGCAAACCATTGTGAGCGTGATAGACCACCCAGGTAAAATCGGTAAGACTCTGCTGGATCCAGATGGTCGCATCGGTCGGAAACCAGAGCGAGCCGTAACCCACACCTGTCAGGGGACGTTCGAGAATCAATGCCCAGACCTGCCGCCAGACCTCACCGCGTCCGGTCAGATCACCGGTGCGCCCGACCAGCTCGGCGGTGTCGATATTGGCGATGGCCATACCGATAACGGCCGTGAACAGAATGGCCAGAATGGCCATGCGAATGAAACCGAGCTGAAAACGACCGGCAATGAAGAAGTACAGGGACAAGGCACCGGCAATGAGCAACGCCAGCAATGAGGTAGCGGACTGACTGAATGCCAGGGCTCCCAGGCACAGGCCTGCCATCAGAAAGCACAGCAGTTTGCGATAGGGTGTCTGCGTGGAATCACTGAGCGTGATGTAGAGCAAGACACCGACAGCCGCCCAGAAACCCAGGTCGTTCTTGGAATTGAACAGACCACGCCAGACCTGCGTGCCCTCGTAACTCTGGATACCCAGATCGGGCAAGGCGATGGCCGCACCGATACTGGCGATCATGGCCAGCGCCAGAATGACGGCGAACACCCGCAGCGTTGTCAGCAAGGGGACCGAGAAACCGATGAACACCGCAATGAGCGTACTCCCCAGCAGATGCACGGTCCGCTCGGCGGAGACCTTGGCGTCAATGGACCAGGACACCGACATGATCGTACCCAGCATCAGCAGTACCAGCAGAATGCGATAGCGCACCAGCCAGGAAATCCAGTTGATACCGTGGGTGAACATCAGGCCACCGAGCGCCGAGACGTACAAGAGCATCCACAGCGGCGTCAGCACTCTTTCGAAAGGACCGCCGGCGTAGGCTGCCAGAGATGGCACCACGCCCGTACCCAGCAGAATGGTCAGCACCAGTACGCACAGGGCAAAGACAGATCCGCGCGAGGGCGCGCTACGCTGCGTATACGTTGCTACACGCATACCACACCAACGCAATGATTCATCATGCCTCGTTCAACCCACTTTTTCATGACGCAATGATAGCCTTTGCGCTGACTGACTGCTTGCTCCTGCAGAACCTCAACGAGACAGAAGTCTCATACACACCGGCCAAGCTGAGCGTTCTGTCACGAACGCAATTCAGATGCCATTGAGCAATGGGGTCCGCCGATAGGACAGACTTTCGGCCAGATGTTCGCTGGCGACAGCTCCCTGCCCCTCCAGATCGGCCATGGTTCGGGCAACCCGCAGCAGCCGGTGCTGCGATCGAAGTGACAGATTCAGGCGCTTGCTGGCGTCGCACATCAGACTCCGCGCCTGTTGATCCAGGCCGGCATGGCGATGCAGCGCGATCGGCGCCAGCGCCGCGTTGATCACACCCTGACGCGCCAGCTGCCGCTCCCGAGCCAGCATCACCCGCTGGCGAATGAGCTCACTGCTTTCACCGGCACCGCCAGACTGGATGGTCAACGCCTGATTCAATTCTCGCTGCATGTCTATGTGCAGATCGATTCTGTCCAGAAACGGCCCTGATATGCGTGACTGATAGCGCATGATGAGGTCCGGGGTACAGTTGCAGCGAACCGACGTATCCGTGTGGTAACCACAGGGACAGGGGTTCATGGCTCCGACCAGCTGGAACCTTGCCGGAAATTCAGCCTGCCGGGCCGCCCTGGACACGGTGATACGTCCGGTCTCCATGGGCTCGCGCAAGACATCCAGAACCGTGCGAGAAAATTCAGGTAATTCATCGAGGAACAAGACACCATGATGGGCCAGCGAGATTTCGCCCGGCATGGGGTTCGAGCCGCCACCGACCAGTGCCACACCCGAGGCCGTATGGTGTGGCGCACGAAACGGGCGCACACCCCAGAGACCTGAATCGAAGCCGGTGTAACTGATCGAGGCCACGGAGGCCGTCTCCATGGCCTCGGATTCACTCATGGGCGGCTGAATACCGGGGAGTCGACTTGCCAGCATGGATTTGCCGGTCCCGGGCGGCCCTGACATCAGCAGATTATGCCCACCTGCCGCTGCAATCTCCAGAGCACGGCGAGCCTTGTGCTGTCCCATGACATCGGACATGTCCGACACATTGGCAACGCTCCCCGATTCCAGTGACGCAGACGGCTCCCGCGCTTCATGTAACTGTTGCAGAACCAGAGGCTCATGACGACGCCGCTTGAGCTGGCGATATGCCTCCTGCAGACTGTCGGCGGCAAATACTCGAGTGCGGCTGCTACGCAAGGCCTCGTCGACATTGACTGACGGGATGAACAGGGAATAGGCAGAATCGGCAAAGGCATAAGCCGTCGGCAGAATGCCGGTGACCGAGCGCAACTCTCCGGTCAGCCCCAGCTCCCCCAATACCATCAGACCCGCCAGCGCGCCCTCCGGCAATTGTCCGTTGGCCTGCAGGATACCCAGCGCAATCGGCAGGTCGAATCGTCCGCCACGCTTGGGCAGATCCGCCGGGGCGAGATTCACGATGATCTTCACCTGAGGAAAGTTCAAGCCCATATGCTGGATGGCAGCTTTCACCCGGTCCTTGCTTTCACGCACCGCCGACTGCGGCAGACCGACAATGGACATGCCCGGCAAACCGCCGGCGATGTGTACCTCTACCGTAACCGGTAGCGCATGGACACCACTAAGGGTGCACGAATGGACCGTGGCGTAGGACATGGAACCTCCGTGTTCCTGATGTGATACGCATCGATGTTATCAAGGTACACCGGGGTGAACTGCGGGATCTGCTCGAACACTGTATTTATTGACAGCTCCAACCTGGTATGGTGTGCCGTATCGCTGTATTACGACAGCCTGGCTCTTGAGCTGACAGCGCAATGGGCTGGCCTAGTGGGTCGACCGGAAAACCGATTGCACCCGCTTGCCTTGAATCAGAGATTCTCCTGTTTCCAGTGTGTATTCACTTCGCAGTTGTGCAAGTATCTCGCGCGTGCCATCGACAGAAGCGCTATCAGTCACAATGCAGTGCTGAACGCCTCGTGCTGCGTAATAGTGGATATTCTCCGCAATGATATCTGCCTAATCATTAACAAGGATAGACATCGCTACACGAGGTAGTGGCTGTTGCGCAATGCTCATTGCAGGTTTGGATGCAAGTTTCACTAACCTGGATTCCCATTGCATCGAAATCTGCTCACGCAGATTCAGATCCGGAATTGAGGCCAACACCTGTGATGCTCTAGCTCGGTAATCTGTTTGTGCAAGAATCTGGCGCCGGGTATTTTCCTGATATTCAGCAGCGGCCTTGATGCTGTCATTCAAGCTTTCTTGAATCTGGTAACGCAATAATGGCCATATAGGGTCCGTACCTGCCGTGTCTTGTTCGTCACACCATTTCAGGGCCAGATCAAATTGTTTGTTGGCAATCAGTGCTTCTGCTTTGGAGCGAGAGAAACGCGCATCGTTGGGATGAGCTTCAAATCCTGTAATGCTATGCAGGATTGCCTCCTCTAAACGGCGCAGCTGTATCAAAACAGAAATTAGTGTCAAGCGATAATCTGCGTTGTCCGTCAATGACACTGAATGTTCCAGTAACGCGACGCATTCTGTCAGTTCATTGTCATTACGATATATCAGAGCGCGATGAAAATAGGCGGAAGGGTCTTCACTCTTGGCATTGATTGCCAAGTCAAGGTGTTTTGCTGCTTGAGGCAATAACCCGAGGCCATAGTAAACACGACCAATGTGACTGTGTAGAAACATGTCATCGGGACGCTTGCACAGCGCATACGACAACAATCCCAATTGATGAAGCGGTACTGATTCATGCAAGGTACGATTAAGCAACGCACGATTCGACAAATCCAATTTTTCAAGATCCATGGTCACTCCTGAGCGCCTTGCGATCGTCTGACACCGAGCCTGTCCCATTGCGAAGTAAGATATGGCGGGGTTATATGGATTCTAATATCAGCGCGTTGAGGTTCGACCCATTGAACCTTGGGTGTATGATCGGTCGGTAGTACGGCAAGCTGCTGCAACTGTTCCCAAGTATGTTCTAGTTGGCTTTGCAGGCCTGAACTCGAAACACAGAACTCTTTACGCTGTGCAGTTTTTGAAGCATCTACACCAATATCACACTGCGTATCGAGTGCAATGGATAGAGAATCATTAACAGCGCTGATGATTGGAGCGCCGTGGATCACAGCCTCTTGAGATATGACAACGCATTGCTCAGGAAACTGCTGAGCGATCGCAATAATTGCATTGTTGTGTACCAACCATGATTCCAATGCAACTTCTGGATGAGACCAGAAACGAAGTGCGTTTGCTGATGTGTCTGGATTAACCAGCAACTCATTTGCTTGGCGTCTTTGAAGTGAATGCAAGCAGCCAGCAAAATGGCGATAAACAAATACGCCAGCGGGACGCTGGAGCGTGCTGAACCAATGTTGCAAAAACAGGCAGGCACGGGGATCTTTCACCCCCCACGGTTTTTGAGCTTCGTCTAAACGATCGCGTATGGTCGCGATACCGGCCGAAGCCTGTGTTGCATCAATCTGCGGCAATTCATCTGTATGACACCAGTCAGAGCCGAGGCTGCGTAACCAGTTATCGTGCAGATTGACCGTTTCTATATCCTCAAAATGCCCGTCTGGGTTCGAAGGATCACCACCGATTAGAGAGTTACCTGCGTGCAGGCCAGCACTCACCAAAGCTTGCATGGTCATTGACGTGCCACTTCGATGAAATCCGCTAACGACTAATTGACGGTGCATAGGCCAAACCGTGGTGCAAGAGACGGTCAATTGACTCTGCAAAATCATGACCAAAGCAAGCGGCTATAGCTAAAGCACCTCCGCGCAGCTGTCTTTAGAGGCCTATTGCTAGTGGGTCTGACAACCGGTCATGACAAAGGTGACAGCGTGGGATATATCAAAATAGCGTATGCCTGACTCAGCACTCAATCCACACTACGCTCATTGTATCCAGTTTTCATTCAGTACCAGACATACTTCACTGTTGCAAAGGTCATCGTCATTGCTGACCTGTTCGATGTATTGTTCGGGTCAATCAGATCTGCGCTGGCATGGCTCAACTCGAGATGCAGCCCCTTGCTGACTTCATAGCCAACGCCCGCCAACCAGGCAGAGCCGGAATCATCGAGCGCTGGATTTTCGTCCTGAAGACTCATGCTACCGCGCCCGATCATGCCCGTCAGATAGAGTGATGGCGCGCTCTCTGCCCAATAGATCGTGCCACCAAACCCGCTCACGACGACCGTGCCTGCACGACCATCAATCAGTGCCGAACCGCCCTTCGCCCCCAGGAACCCCACAATTCGGTTGGTAAAACCGTAGCCGATATGAAAATCAAGAGCCACTTTCTGTTTCGACTCAATGGATGAAGGGTCGAGATGGTTTTCCTGATTGACCTCCGACGTATGTGCGCCGATGCCTATACCACCTTGAAAGCCCTGACGCTGGGCATCGAAAGCCTGCGCGTTGCCCATTGCCGCCAGCAGCAGTACGGCGGCGGAAACCAGAGTTCCTGACGCTTTCATCTTCTTCATGTTCATTCCCCATTGAGCTGTTCATGACACCCGGTATTCGCTGGTGACGTTCAACAGGTACAACGAACCGCAGAAACTTTCTTGACAGCCAGCCGGCAATCCCGTGCACGTGCTTGGCGTGATTCCCTGCACGACTTTCACGCGCATCAAACAGATTCATCCATCAGCGCGATCGATGCTGTCATTTTTATCATTGGTGTTCGTTACGTGGAATATGGAAAAAGTAGCGAAAGTCAAAGCAGTGACTACACGAAGGAATGTCCTTGTCCCGTCTGCCAGCATGGCTGTCGATATTGGCCGCAGACCGCTGTGCCCGGCACAACCGCACGATGACAGCACTGTGAGGGATGAGTCGTGATACACGATTTCATTACTTCGTATTGGCATAGCCTGCTTCTGGTGCTGTCCGTGTTTGCGGTGGGTGCGGCAAGCCCGGGCCCGACGATATTGATGATTCTCAATGCGGGGATCACTCAAGGCCGGCGTCAGGCTCTCTGCTTCTCGATGGGTGTAACTGCCGGTTCACTGGTCTGGGCTGTCGTCGTCGCTGCGTTTTCGGTTACGGCTATTCAGGCCTCGGTCACCATCATCCTGATCATGAAACTCTCTGCCGGATGCTATCTTTTCTACTTGTCCGCAAAATCGTTTCGCTCGGCAAGGTCGCCTCATTCGGCGCTTGAATCGCAGCGCAGCCTGCCCTATTCGGCCACCCAATTATCGCTTGAAGGATTCCTGGTTCATCTGACGAATCCCAAGGTGCCGTTGGTCTGGCTGGCTGCCTACTCGGTGGGTTCCAGCGCGACGACTCACCCCCTGTTTTTCTCCATCGTGATCGGCTTCTGCGCTCTGATTGCATTCACCATCTACGCGGGATACGCCTTTCTGTTCTCTACTTCGATAGCGTTGAAAACCTACATAGCGGTGCGCAGACCCTTCGAGTTTCTCATCAGCGCGCTCTTCGGATCCGCGGCATTGGCCATGCTGTTGTTCAGACATGCACCTCAATAGATACATCAGGAACGTATTTTCCGCAGGCTGGACATTCTGAAAGGTGGATGCAGCAACAGCAAACCATTTCCAGAAAGAAAGCCTCAAAGGTTACATGCATGTATTAAGGAACACACAATGAAGCGCTGAAAGTCAGCCTCTGTCTGGCATCCTCACACGCATTTTCGCCAATCCTGGAACACGTGGCAATTCATCTACATTTCCAACGTTTCACGCTTGCCACTACAGGCATTACCCTGCCTTTCAGTAATGTACCGGACATCCGTTTTGTCATCATTCATTCATACAAAAAGGCCCATCCTATACCCGTGATAGAGGGCACTCGGCCAAACCGATCCGACGGGATCTGGCCGACACCCTCGCCTCACAGACAGCATGCTGACGTCCGAAATACTCAGACCGTATCGACGGCCTGATACTCATTTTTCAGTTGAACGCATTTTTGGAGACAGACCATGAAAATCTCTACAAGCACAATCGCTATCGTTCTTGCCATCCCCATGGCCGTTGCTGCCAGTGTCGCCAGCGCTCAGGATGATTCTGCCCAACTGCTCGAAATGCTGGATGCCGACGGTAACGGCTCCTTGTCAGAATCAGAAGCTTCCGCCAATGAAATGATCATGAGCAAGTGGGATGCGCTGGATGCTGATGGCAACAGTGAAATCTCTGCCGAAGAACTGGCAGCCCTCGCTGCCGAATAAGTACCCGGGATGATCCGGTTCGAAACGAACCGGACTTCCATTTTGTAGATTCGTCAAGTTCGCATCCGGGTGATGGGCTCTCTTCAGGCACATCACCCGGACTCAGGCTCTGGCATCATTCGCATCATCCAGAGTTGTATTGAACGATCACGAACTGTCAGATCTGCGAGAACCCGCCATCGACGGCAAGTTCCACCCCATTGACATACCCGGCATCACTGGATGCCAGAAACAGCGCAGCGGATGCAATGGCCTCCGGTGTCGCCACGTGCCCCAGTGGTACCAGAGTCTTTGCCTGTTCATCAAAGGCAGCAATCTGCTCATCATCCCATTTCAGGCCGTTTTTCATGATGGGCGTTTTCGTGAATCCCGGACTCAGCGCATTGACACGAATGCGTCGCGATTTCAGATCGTTGGCCCATGTCCTGGCAAACGAACGTACCGCCGCCTTGCTGGCACTGTAAAGACTCAGATTCTCCATTCCCTTTGCAGATACGATGGATGACGTCAACACCACCGCGGCTCCGTCACGCATCAACGGCAGCAAAGCCTGGACGGTAAAGAAGACACCCTTCACATTGATATCGAAGACGTCGTTGTATTGCTGCTCATGAGTATTTCCCAGAACATTGTTCTCAGCAATTCCGGCATTGGCGAACACCACATCGAGAGCGTCCCCACGTTTCTCCACTTCCGACTTCAGCGCGGCAAGATCATCCGGTCGGCAGGCGTCCGAGACGAGGGCAACAGCCTGCTCCCCCAATGCCTCCCGGGCATCATCGAGTTTCTGCTCGGAACGCCCAGTGATATAGACACGCCTGGCGCCTTCGTCAATTGCAGCACGGGCAATGGCAAGGCCGATACCTGATGAGCCTCCCGTCACAACGACAACCTGATTCTTGAACCTGTTTTTCATGATCTTTCCTGAAAGTTGACTCTAGTGGGCCGAATTACTCCCCGTCGAGATGGGAGTTGATGCGACAAAGGTGCACCTGGCGATCCTTGTGGTCAACGAATCAGAACAATGGCATCATCTGGTGATACTCGTCGAGACAAACCCGTATCGTGAATACTTCCCTGCGAAGTCAGGCCTTTGCTGTTCTCAAGCGTGTGCTCAAGGCGCGTGGAATGACCTACGCCGATCTGGCTGAGCGCATGAACGTATCGGAACCCACGGTCAAGCGCTTGTTCGTCGATCGCGACTGCAAATTCAGCCGACTTGAATCGATCTGCCAGCTGCTGGATCTGTCGCTGACCGAAGTGCTGGAGATCGCCGACCGAACGGAGGAACCCGTTCTCTGTCTGTCACACGAGGTCGAACAGGCACTGGCGAATTCACCCGCCCTCTTTCATTTCTACCTGCTGGTTCGGGATGACATGCCATCTTCCGAGATCGCTGCAATCAATGGACTCGAGGAAGCCGACCTGCACCTGTATGCACGCGACCTTGAACGCCTGGGGATGGTCACCATCGGCGCAATGGGACAGATATTGCCCAGTTCCACAGCACCGCTGCAGCTCTCGGCAGATGGCCCCCTGCAGCAGCTGCATGCCGAACTCAACATCGAGTTTCTGAGACATTGCATCGAGGATGCCGTCGACACTCCCGGGTCTTATGTCACCATTTCCAGACGCATGCGTCCTGCAACTGCGCAACTACTGGAGGACGATGTGAAGTCCATGGTCAAGCGCATTGCGAAACTGGCGAGACAGGACAGACTGACGTCGAAACCTGACGAACTGACGGCGTTCAAATGGTCCTTTGCCCACCGGGCTGCCTCGTTTGCCAGCTTGTTCAGCATCGGTCCGCATCCGGCCAAAGGTCGGAAGCGGACACACTGATGATCAAGGAGTCTTGACCGAAGCGTTGCTGTCTGCAACGCTCCCCTTGTCAGGCTTTCACCGCTGCCTGCTTGCTTTGCTGGATGATAAATACAACAAGCACGGCACCGACGATATTGGCTGCCCAGTGCAGCGGATAGAAGGTACCGGCCATGGCGACCAGCAACAGCGGGTAGTGCCAGATGCGCAGCGGCCCTTCTGAATATCGTTGCAGCAGGACATTGAAGGCATAGATGCCAAACAATGCAAAGCCACCGATTCGCAGCAAGTCCGGCAATGGCGCGCCGATCATGGGTGTATAGGCAAACATCAATGGAACGATATAAAGCCCCTTCGCGATCTTCCAGGCCTCTACCCCCGTGGCCATCGGCTTGGACCCGGCAATACCGGCAGCGGTAAAGGCTGCCAGACAAACCG
>CBDUIJ010000076.1:0-19255 GCA_965367215.1 uncultured Granulosicoccus sp. | reverse complement strand
GCTGAGGGAGCTGAGGGAGCCTACAATAACTGCCTCATATCAGGAGGCTCTTGCGTCGCTGTCAATGCCATCATCCGGACGTCGAGTCGTCCGGGTGATGGCAGGTAGTGCTTACAGCTGGTCGGGATCCAATGCCACCGTTGTGGCAGCGCTGCCCGTGATGATGGTGCTGGCCGATTCGACCAATGGCAACATGCGCTCGGCGTAGTAGCGTGCCAGTGTGACCCGTGCGTCCAGCCAGGCGGAATCGGCGTCCGGCGCCTGATTCAACTCGAGCGCTGCCTGGGCGCTTCTGGCCAGCATCCAGCCACCTGCCAGGTAGCCGTGCATCATCAGAAATTCCACCGATGTCGCAGCAGCCGGTGTCGCGTCGGATTGCTCCAGCAACCAGCCATTGGCCTTCTCCGCCGCCTCGATGGCAGCATCAAGACGCTCGGCGATGGCCTGCATGTCTGCGTTATCCAGATTGGCCAATTCGCCCAGTGTGGCGCGCATGTCGCTGATCAGTTCGCTCATTCCCTGACCACCGTCACGAGCGGTCTTGCGACCGATCAGATCATTGGCCTGAATCGCCGTGGTGCCTTCATAGATAGGCGTAATGCGCGCATCGCGAAAATACTGAGCCGCACCCGTCTCTTCGATGTACCCCATTCCTCCGTGCACTTGCATGCCCAGCGAACACAGGTCAACGCCCATCTCGGTTGACCAGCCCTTCACCAACGGAGTCAGCAGCTCGCCGCGACGCTGCATGCGCTCGCACACTGCCTTGTCCGTATGCCGTCGAGCCCGGTCAAACGCCGAGGCACATTCCAGTCCGAGACCTCGCATGGCCTCGATGGTGGATTTCATGGTCATCAGGATGCGACGAACATCCGGATGGTTGATGATGGCCTGATCATCCTCGTTCCTGCCCAGCAGAGTCTTGCCCTGCTTGCGATCACGAGCATAGGAAAGCGCCTGCTGATAGGCTCGCTCGGCGATACCATAACCTTCCACGCCAACGGCATGTCGAGCCTGATTCATCATGGTGAACATGTAAACCAGACCGTGGTGTTCCTTGCCGACCAGATAGCCCTTGGCACCACCATCATCGCCGTAGGACATGACGCAGGTGGGACTGGCGTGGATACCCAGCTTGTGCTCCAGAGAGACACATTTCACATCGTTGCGCTCACCGAGCGAGCCATCGTCATTGACGAGGAACTTCGGCACGATGAACAGGGAAATTCCCTTCACACCCGGAGGGGCATCGGGCAGACGCGCCAGAACCAGATGGATGATGTTTTCCGTCAGATCATGCTCGCCATAGGTGATGTAGATCTTCTGGCCACTGACCAGATAATGATCCCCTTGCGGTACGGCGGTGCTGCGTACAGCGGCCAGATCGGACCCTGCCTGGGGCTCGGTGAGGTTCATGGTACCGGACCAGATGCCTTCAACCATCTTTGGCAGATAACGCTGTCTGAGTTCTTCGGAGGCATGATGCTCGATGGCATCGACCGCCCCCTGGGTCAGTAAGGGGCAAAGCCCGAACGACATATTGGCGCTGTGCCACATTTCCTGCACGGCTGCCGCAACCGTCATCGGCAGGCCCTGACCGCCGAACTCCGGCGGGAAGGCCAGACTGCCCCAGCCATTTTCGACAAACTGGTCATAGGCTTCCTTCCAGCCATCGGGCGTGGACACCTCGCCCTCCTTCCATTGACTGCCCTGCAGATCACCCGTGCGGTTCAGTGGCGCCAGCACGTCACCCGTGAAGCGCGCCGACTCTTCCAGAATGGCTTCAACAAGATCAGGGGTTGCCTCTTCGAAGCCTTCCAGCTCAGCAATTTCGGACAATCCGATGACATGCTTGAGAACGAAGGCGATATCCTTGACGGGCGCTGTATAAGTCATCTTCGGGATCCTTCTGGAGAATCAGGTGGAACCGCAGGCGCTAGTCGCCAGCGGCATGACAGGCGACAGCGGACTGTCGCCTGATGACACTTGGCGGCCTTCTACTTGCCGCTCTTGAACTGATTGTTCCAACGTTCAAAAGCCGACTGCATGTCTTCCATGGCTCTTTCAGCCAGGCTCTGCATGGTGGTCGCGGAAGCCTTGAATTCTTCGGCCAGGTGGGAACCACGTTTTTCCCAGAAATCCTGTGCTTCCATGATGGCCAGGTGGCGCTTCACTTCAGCTTCATCGAGGAAGGTCTTGGATTCCTTGGTGGCACGTGCGACGTAATCGTCGACCACAGCACGTGATGCTTCCAGCTTCTCTTGTGCTTCCATCAGGCCCAGATGAGCCTGCAACTGGGCTTCGTCAGCCTGATCGCCAGCCTTGCGCATGGAGGTGCTGAGCAATTCGTTGATCTGAGCGAGTGCCTTCTTGGCGGTCTGCTTGATTTCCTTGCCATCGTCAGGCAAGTCGTCGATGAAATCATCAACCTTGTCCTGAATACTTTTCAACTCTTCCAATGAGCGATCAACAGCATCGCGAATCTTCTTTTCCATCATCAGCTCCAACGGTGTCGGGACCATCAGTATAAACCGATAAGGGGGCCAGCCATATGACCGGTAGATTAGTAACCGGCGGAAGATTGCTCCTCCGCCGGCCTGAACCTTGTCGTCTAGCTGTCCAGTGCTGCGGACAGCTCGGGCAATGCATCAAACAGATCCGCAACCAGGCCATAATCGGCGACCTGGAAGATCGGCGCTTCTTCATCCTTGTTGATGGCGACGATGACCTTGCTGTCCTTCATGCCGGCCAGATGCTGTATGGCACCGGATATACCTACCGCCAGATACAGATCAGGAGCGACGACCTTGCCCGTCTGACCAACCTGGTATTCGTTAGGTACGAATCCGGCGTCAACCGCTGCTCGGGATGCACCAACGGCTGCATTGAGCTTGCCGGCGATATCATCCAGCATGGAGAAGTTCTCACCGCTCTGCATGCCACGACCACCCGATACCACGATGTCGGCACTGGTCAGTTCAGGTCGATCCGACTGCGACAGTTCCTGGCCCACGAAAGACACCTTGTCATTGGCTTCAGCGGCTTCAACCGTTTCCACACTGGCCGAACCGCCTTCTGCGGCCGCGGCATCGAAAGCCGTGGTGCGCACACCGATGACCTTGACCGAATCACTGCTCTTGACCGTGGCCAGAGCGTTGCCTGCATAGATGGGACGTACGAAAGTATCTTCGCTCTTGACTTCGATGATGTCCGAGATACCGGACACATCCAGCAATGCCGCTACGCGTGGCATGACGTTCTTGCCGGCAGCCGTGGCCGCGAACAGGATATGGCTGTAGCCTTCGGCGTGCTTCACCACCAGCGCTGACAGGTTCTCCGCCAGCTCATTGGCATAGGCCGGAGAATCGGCCAGCATGACCTTGCTGACACCGGCGATGGCTGCCGCCTTGTCTGCCACACCAGCGGCATCACTACCCGCTACCAGCAGATGAACATCGCCGCCAATGGCAGTAGCTGCTGCTACAACGCTGAGTGTTGCCGGACGAATCTCGCCGCCTTCGTGCTCAACCAGAATTAATGTACTCATGATCGTTATCTCCTGTTGACGGCGGGTCAGATGACTTTGGCTTCGTTGCGGAGCTTCTCGACCAGCTCGGCAACACTGTTGACGATGATGCCGGCCTCACGCTTGGGCGGCTCGTTGACTTCGACCACGGACAGGCCGCTGGACACATCCACACCGGTGTCGGCAACCGGAATCACTTCCAGTGGCTTCTTCTTGGCCTTCATGATGTTGGGCAGCTTGGCATAACGCGGCTCGTTCAGACGCAGGTCGGCGGTGATGATGGTTGGCAGGCTGACCTTGATGGATTCAAGACCGGCATCCACTTCACGCGTGACCTTCAGATGATCGCCATCGAATTCGACCTTGGAGGCGAATGTGGCTTGTGACATGCCGGTCATGGCAGACAGCATCTGACCGGTCTGATTGGAATCATCATCGATGGCCTGCTTGCCCAGTACGACCAGACCCGGCTCTTCCTTCTCAACGAGGTGCTTGAACAGCTTGGCGATGGCCAGCGGTTGCAGTTGCTCATCGGTCTCGATGAGAATGCCGCGATCGGCGCCCATGGCCAGAGCGGTACGGATGGTTTCCTGGCTTTGCGACGGGCCGATGGAGACGGCGATGACTTCGTCAGCGTTACCGGCTTCCTTGATCCGCAAGGCTTCTTCAACGGCGATTTCGTCGAAAGGATTCATCGACATCTTGACGTTGGCCAGCTCGATGCCGGATTTATCCGCCTTGACGCGGGCCTTCACGTTGTAGTCGAGAACGCGCTTGACGCCTACGATGATTTTCATGGGCAGCTGCCTGTATTACTCTTGTGAAAAATGGAGATGTAGAGAGCCGATCTTAACCGTTTAACGGTCATGACCGCGCTACCCTTCGGGGTGTTCTGGCGCATTATTGCCGATTGGTGGTCGCATGAGTGCAACCGGCAAGACGCCGGATTGTTTTCTGTTGGCCATCGGGTCGAAATAAAGCCTGTCGGCTACTCGCCGATGTCCTCATTCCAGAGTGTCGGCTCGGCTTCGATGAACTCTTCCATCAAGGCGATACATTCAGCGTCATCCAGTACATCGACCTTCACACCGCGGCTGCGAACGTAGTCTTCGGGGCCCTGAAAAGTCTTGTTCTCGCCGACAACCACGTGAGGAATGCCGTACAGCAATACAGCGCCGCTGCACATGTCGCAAGGCGACAGTGTGGAATACAGAGTTGCTCGCTTGTAGGTGCTGGCCGGTAGTCGGCCGGTCTCTTCCAGGCAGTCCATTTCAGCATGGCGAATGCTGCTGCCTTGCTGGACTCGCTGGTTGTGACCTCTGCCGATGATCTCGCCATCGACCACCAGCACGGAGCCTATCGGGATGCCACCGGCTGCGCGGCCCTTGCGCGCCTCTTCGATTGCAGCCTGCATGAACGGTGCATGATCCACCATGGATAATTCCTCAGAAGATGAAACCTGACAGTGTAACCAGATAGCGACCAGCTTCGCAGCCGCCGCGTCATTTCAATAGCGCCAGAGCACCTGCCCGGATCAATCCAGCTGGACTCTGCCGAACACCTGCACGTTGACCCGGCTGGTGCCTGCTTCCAGAGCCGGTTCGGTGGCCACCGAGCTACGCACCATATCGGCCATCTCGGCTCGGGCAGTGAACATCGGCGCACTGCTTTCGCCTGTCTGGATATTCATATCCAGCACCTTGTAACCGCTGGCACCCATGTTCTGCTGAACGAGAGCGGCGCGCGCCTTGAAAGCATCCAGAGCCTCGCTGATCAGCGCATCCGAAGCTTGCCGGCGCGTACTCTCCTGCGCCATGTGGCGAATTCCCTTGACCTGCAGCTTCTCCTGCAGTTTCTGGATCGCCTGACTGGCGGCACCGAAATCCTCGGTTTCCAGTTGCAGGCTCTGGGTCGCCCGCCAGCCGATCAGACGGCGGACCTGACTGCTGTCATAACGCGGATACGTCTGGTAGTCGCGTGTGCTGATCTTGAGCGTGTCGAATTCACCGAGTTGCTGCGTTGCCCAGCTCATGGTCGAGTTGACCTTCTCGGCAAGTCTGGCGGCATCAGCGTCTTCGTGCTGAACCACCAGAGTCGCGATCATCAGATCATTCGGCACTTCTGCCGAAGCCTCGCTACTGAGACTGTAGACATCGTACTGCGGTTCGCCGCCCGACTGCGCCTGAGCCAATCCGCTGGCCTGCGCGATCCAGAACAACACCGGCAGCCATACCCACCGTCCAGACATCCTCGTTTTCATGCTCCAAACCTCTCAATAACACTTGAAATACAAACACTTACCGGGGTCGGACCACCAACCCCGCTTAAATGCCCCATTTACCCATCAAAAAAGGGCTACAAGGCGTTATTCAACGCCTATTTGATCACAAAATCGTTTGATTACAACAACTTGTGATGGTCCGACCCGGGGGTTAGCGTTCGAGGATGGCGGTGACGCCCATGCCGCCGGCGGTGCAGACGGAGATGAGGCCGCGGCCGGAGCCCTTCTGGTCGAGTTCCTTGGCCAGGGTGCCCAGAATGCGGGCGCCGGTGGCGGCGAAGGGATGACCGACGGCAAGGCTCGAACCGACCACATTCATGCGTGAGCGGTCGATGCTACCCATGGGAGCGTCGCGCCCCAGTTCGTTGCGGCAATAGTCGGCATCTTCCCAAGCCTTGAGCGTGCACAGCACCTGCGCAGCGAAGGCTTCGTGGATTTCATACAGATCGAAATCCTGCAAGCTCCGCTCGGCGCGGCGCAGCATGTCACTCACAGCCACCGTCGGCGCCATCAACAGTCCGGCACCACCCACGAAATCCACGGCGGCAGTCGCCGAATGCGTCAGCCAGGCCTGAACCGGCAGGCCACGTTCGCGTGCCCACTCTTCGGAGCACAACAGAACACCCGCCGCGCCGTCAGTCAACGGCGTGCTGTTGCCAGCCGTCAACGTTCCCGCTTCCGATTTATCGTAGACCGGACGCAGCTTGCTCAACGACTCCATGGTCGAATTCACGCGCATGTTGTTATCACGCAGCACACCTTCGCAGGGAATCAGCAGATCATCATAAAAGCCTTCATCGTAGGCTTTCAACGCATTCTGATGCGATGCCAGAGCCAGCGCATCCTGCTCCTCACGAGCAATGGACCAGGTCTTGGCCATCATCTCGCAATGCTGTCCCATGCTCAGCAAGGTGCGCGGTTCATTGACCGACGGCGGCACCGGTGCCAACTCCCCGGGGCGCAGCCCCTTGAACACACCCAGCTTCGATTTGAAGTCCCGCGCCTTGCCCAGTGACACCAGACGCTTCGCAAACTTCTGCTTGAACACGATGGGTACATCGCTGACCGTATCGGTACCGGCGGCAATGGCAGAATCGATCTGGCCGGTGGCAATCTTGGCGGCCGCCGTCATCGCCGCCTGCAAGGAGGTGCCACACGCCTGCTGCATCGTCAGCCCGGGTGTACGTGGCGACAGACGCGTGCTCAACACGGCCTCACGTGCCAGATTCCAGTCTCGCGAATGGGTGATGACCGCCCCCGCATTGACTTCCCCCAGCTGTGCTCCCTCGAGACCATAGCGCTCCACCATGCCATTGAGCACTGTGCTCAACATCTTCATGTTGGACAGCTCGGCATAGGCCGTATTGGCGCGGCAGAAGGGAATGCGCAGACCGCCGACAATCGCGACGGGTTTCAGTGCTTGAGTCATCGAAAATCGGCCTCTTGTTGTTCGAGATAATGCATCGGCCCTCCCAGAAAGGGGGCGAAACCGGTGCCGAAGACAATACCGGCATCCAGCAAGTCGTCATCCGCCACGATGCCATCGGCAGACGCCGACCGGCATTCGTCCAGAAAAGGTGTCAGCAGACGTGTGGCAATCTGATCGCCATAGGGACTGTCCACATCGACGCCCTGACGGTTGGATCGCCCCTTGGTCCAGATGAAGAAGCCCTCGCCGCTCTTCTTGCCCAGATGCCCGGCATCCAGTTTCTTCTGCAGCAACTCACGCTGAGCCTCGACATCGCCACTGGCCAGCGTTTCAGCCACCTTCATGCAGACATCCAGGCCAACCACATCGGCCAGTTCTATCGGCCCCATCGGCATGCCGAAACGGATGGCTGCCGCATCGATGGTTTCCTTGTCGATGCCTTCGAGCATGAGCGTGAAGGCTTCCATCAGATAAGGCGCCAGCACACGGTTGACCAGAAAACCCGGGGCACTTTTCGTCGGCAATGGAAAACGATTGATCTGCGAACAGAATGAACACCCTCGGGTAATCCATTGATCAGCCGTCAGCTCACCGTGGACCACTTCCACCAATGGCATCTTCGCCACCGGGTTGAAGAAGTGCAGACCGATCAGTCGCTCGGGGGACGCAAGGTCTCGCGCCAGTTCTTCCAGTGGCAGTGCCGACGTATTGGTCGCCAGAACAGCGTGTTCTGCCATGCGTGGTTCCATCTCGGCATACAGAGCCCGTTTCGCATCGGCATCTTCATAGATTGCCTCGATGATGACATCGGCGCGTGCCACGCCCTCGCCGGCAACATCCGGCAACAGACGAGAGACCGCGGCCTCCACGGCCGGCCGCTTCCTCAGTCGCCTCTTGAACAGCGCGCGTGCGCGCTTCAGAGCCGGCTCGATATATTTGAGTTCACGATCCTGCAGCGTCACCTCCATGCCCTGCAGTACACACCAGGCAGCGATATCACCGCCCATCACACCGGCGCCCACCACATGCACACGACGCACCTTGAAATCCTCACTCTTGCCCAGCCCCTTCATGCGCTCGGTCAGGAAGAACAGGCGACGCAGGTTGCGCGCGGTATCCCCCACCATCAGCTGGCCCACTCGCTCGGCCTCGCCATCGAACATGCGACGGCGATTGTCACGATGCTCGGCCCACAGATCGATCATCTCGTAGGGCGCCGGATAATGAGCCGGATTGGCTTTCTCTGCCGTTTTTTTCCGCAGAACACGCGCCAGCAGGGCTCGCGCCGGCTGCCGGTTGGTGGCACTGGCCGCCAGAGAAGGTTTACGCTTGCGCCGCTTTTGCAACACCGCGCGCCGCGCCGCCCAGTGAAGTGAGCTGGTCTCATCAACCAGCTCGTCGATGACTCCCATGCCTCTTGCTGCCGGCGCACGCAGATTGCGCGCTGTCAGCATCAGCTGCATACCGGCCAGGCCACCGACACGCTCGGTGATGCGCGTGGTGCCTCCCAGGCCGGGGAAGATACCCAGCTTGACCTCCGGAAAGCCCAGACGTGTCTCGGGCACATTCAGCGCCACGATGTAATTGCAGCACAGTGCCAGCTCGAGGCCACCGCCCAGAGCAAAACCGTGGATCGCCGCAACGGTATGGCATGACAGATTTTCCAGACGCGCAAATACCTCATGGCCCTGACGAATGAGATCGCTGACCGCACTGGCCTCATCGAACTGGTCGAACTCGCGAATGTCCGCACCGAGAATGAAACTGCCCGCCTTGGCCGAACCGATGACAAGCCCGGCGGGTTCGAGGGACTCGATGACCGACAGTATCTCCCCCAGCTCCGTGATCACCTCTCTGGACAGGGAGTTACTACTCTCCCCCTTGCGATCACAATCCAGCCAGACGATGTTGTCGGCATCGTGTTCTATCTGCCAATGATCATGAGATCCGAAGCGTGTTGTCATGGAGTGAGCTCTTGGAAGAATTCGATATCCTGGGACCAGCGTAACCATCCGAAGGCCAGGGCGTCCCTGATACTTCAGACTATAACGCCGTCAGACTAGCAGACTTGAGTACCTTGACGCCGTTGCCGGTCAGAAGGTAAGACTGGTGGACACGTAAGGCGTGAGTTTCCGATCCTGCGGGTCCCAGGCCACATCCAGCCGCAGATCGGTATTGGTCAGTCTTTCAAGCTTCCAGCGCAGTCCTGCGCCTGCACGCAGATGCTGCTTGAACAGATTGACATCATCGCTGAGATAAACGTTCCCCAGATCCGCAAAGACCAGCCAGCGCCATGCGGGATAGGCAAAGAACCCGGACAGATACTCGACGTTCAACAGCGTCAAGATATTGCCAGTGTAACGTCCGGACTCCATGCCTCGCAGCAACTCCCCTCCACCAATCTCATAACTGCGTTCGCCGAAGGGTGCCTTGTCACTGAGCCCCAGCCTCAGCTGAACATTCAGATTCGTCTGCGGACCACGCCAGGGGATATACCAGCGGGCCAGCATATCCAGTCGTGCATACGTGAAATCGGATCCCAGCGCTTCATCGGCCACGTTGATCGAACCACCGTAGTAGTAACCTCGCCGGCGATAAGTATCCTGATGCACTCGCTGTACGGCAAAGCCTGCGACGACGGAAAAATCCCGTCCGTCACTGTAAGGGCCTACATCGCCGGAACGCATGGTGTAATCGCGTTGCTGCACACTGGCCCCCGCGAAGTAGCTCAGACCACTGACGCCCAGCGTGCCGCTGGCCCAGCGAGACAGGCGGAATCCGGCACGACGCGAACGCAGCACGGTCTCCCCGAAGACCACACCATCCTGCGCCAGTTCGGCATTGCGCCGTTCACTGGTAGCCTGCATGCTCATACCGAAGGCACTGCCGAAGAATCGAGGGACCACGTACTCCATGCTGTGGACAAACCCGGTTCTGCCACGACCATCGTCTTCCTGGCGCTTCTCACTGGTGATCTTCAGTTGATGCAATCGGCCCAGGAAATTATCCCAGCGTAACTGCGCACCCAGACGCAGCTCACCATCGGACGTGCGACTGAAACGTGGAATCGGCAGGAAGAATATCTTTTCGCTGACCCGATAACGCAGAAGGAGCAGATCATCCTGCAGAAACAGTTCTGCACGTACGGACTTGAACAGCCCCAGATCCAGAAGATTCTGGATGCCGTCAATGATGTCATCCAGCATGCAAGGCAGGCCTTCGTACTGCACCAGCTCACGTCGCATCACCTGATCACGAGTCACCCGGTTACCGGCAAACTCGATTCGTTCTATATCCCGGTCACACCACTGCTCACCGGGAATGGCATCGGCCGCATGGGCATCCGGAACGGGTCCGGTGATGAAAACCAGCGCACCCAGAATCAGACAGCGGCAGATTCGGCCAAGGTCGACGCTCATCCGATCAGACCGTCAACAGCCGAGAGTCGCAACAATGCAATGCCGTAACTGACCGCCCCTCGACTTCAGGATTTGTCCATGCGATGAATTTCCTTGAAACCATTGATGCGGCATAGTTGAATCGCGGGCCAGGCTGTGTCCCCTTGACCCATAGAGCACTCAAGGATCATGCCTAAGCTCTACAACCGAGCTCTACAAGCAACGTCTACAAGGGTTCTCGGCAGATCGCGAAACCGGACAGAGATCAGCCCCCACACCCGACACTCAGCCCAGCCAGGTCACAACCCACCGCGCCTTTCACTGGACTGACACTACAGGGCCGGTAGACCATGCCCCTGCCGGCGACCGCCGGCAACCGAGTGCCCCTGTGCGTCGGCAGCACCGCTCTGTTCGCCACGCATGGCCGCAGGCAGCTCGGCCGGCAGCTGGCGCATGCGATTCATCAGCTCATTCCTGTCTTGCTGACTCAGGCCACGACTGTAGAGTGCCGCATCCAGGGCCTGCACAGACTCTCGTGCCGGACCCTCGTTCAGACGCAGAGCAATATCGGTCAGAGTACGAGGCGTTTGCTGCGGCCATTGCCGCCCTGCCCAGGCTATCAGAGCGCTTCCCAGAGCAGCCGGATCATCGGCCTTGCAACACGCTTCGACCTCAGCCAGTGGGGCCAGTTTCTGATATGTCTTGCGGGCATGCTGGCGAATGGAGCTCAGCTGCCCCGGGGCACCGGTCGACTCGTTTCGATGCACGTCAAGCAATCGTCGGCGCCACCACCAGAACACGGCCAGACTCAGTATCCACAGCCCCAGCAGTAACAGCGTTGCCAGACGCCATGGACGAAAGGTTTGCTCGCCGACAAGCTCGCCCGGCAAGGCTGATGCATCCTTGCCCGAAGACTCGGACGTAACCCCTGACGAATCACCACCAGCATCCGTAACCGTGCGGCCTGCGTCTCCGACAATTTCTGCCTGCCCGGTATTTTCCGATGCCGGTAACGACGGATCACGATCTGGCACATCAAGGTCTGCCACCGCTGTCGGAGTGTCTTCCGCTGGCAGAGAATCTGACGCACCCGGAGCCCCCACCTCCGTGTCCCCGACCGATGGACTGTTGTCGTCGGCGGCATTCACCACAGGCGCAGCCTGGCTTGCAGTCACGGCAGTCGAGGGACCAACCTGTATCCGTTCCTCAGGTAATACGGCGGTTTCCGTCTCTCCGGTATCGGTGTTGAACCACTCGATGCTCAGCTCCGGCAAGACCAGCTCCCCTTCCCGCTGAGGAATCAGGGCCCACTTGATCGTCTGTTCGGCAACCAGTCCTCGCTCATTCATCCCCATTGCCCGCACCGGCTCTTCGGCGTACAGACTGACACCCTCGATGGCAGGAATACGGATATCGGGTAGTTGCGAATCCATGACACCACCGGCTCGAAGGGTGATGGTGCGGGTCAGCGGCTGGTCGACGACCGCCTTGCTCGCATCGTCAGCCCAGTTGCTGTCGATCTGCACCACGCTGGCGGGCAACCACCAGGCAGCCCCCGAGGAGGGTCTGGCTTGCACATCCAGCGTAATCGGATCAGAGCGACGGGTCAGTTTTCGCGTCGGCGAAAAGAGTCCGAGTGTCGCTGTGGCATTTGTCGGCACCGAGACACTGAGCACGACGGGATCGATGGTGACAGGTCCGCTCTTCTGCGGGAACAATGCGAAGCGGCGTTCGGTTACCCGGTACTCGCGGCCATCGCGCACTTCAATGGAAGAACTGTCCTTGCCGATACGCTGTACTTGCAGCTGGTCACCGGCAGGGTCCGACAATCCACCGTCGACAATTTCGATGGCCTGAAACACCCGTACCGTCATCAGCACCTGTGACTGCACCCAGGGGTTACGTGAATCCACCGATGTCTCGACAAAGACATCACGCCTGACACCGGTCGGTATCTCGTTGACAGTCAGACTCTGCAACTGACTCGACACACCGCCCACCGAGACGGCGGGTACCGTGAAGACCCCCACATCTCGCGGCAACAGCTCCAGCGTCCAGGTCACGATGCTCATCGTCACCGGCTGATTGCTGCCATTGATCACTGTCCTGATCTGCCGTGAACTGGACTGACCAGCGATATCGAAATCCTTGTTCAGCGCGGACGTGTCCAGCTCTCCTTCCACGCCCACCGCTGTGACCGTCAGGCTTACAGACTCATCGCGGGTTATGGTTGACGCACTCAGCTCACTGCGCACCGAAGCCTGCTGCGCCAGCAGGGGGTGGGACAGCAACAACGCCAGCATCAGAATGATCAGTCTGCCGGCAGACAAGAACAGATTCGTGTTACCAGGCTTCTTGCCCATCTCTCACCTCCGGGTACTCGTTTCGATGACTCTGCTCCAGCCTGCGGCGCAACAATCCTGCCGGATCGTCCGGTATACGACGCAGCAACTGCTCTGCGGCCTGTTCACTTTCCGACAAGGGACGCTCATCCACGTCCTCGGAACCAGACATGCCTTCAACGGCATCCTCCTCCTCGGCCTGCTGCGCCTCGGCGTCCAGCGCACGCTGCGCCGCCTCGGCAGCCGCCTGACGTTCTGCCTCGCTCTCGCCGGGTATGTCACCACTATTCTGTGATCCGGAGGACTCCTCCCCCTCTTCCGGTGACTCGCCGGACTCACTGCCAGACTGCTCACCCGATTGCGGTTCAGCAGCAGGGTCCTGCCCGGACTGCTGCTCCCCATCAGCCGACGCCTCGGCATCACTCGGCTGCTCCTGATCACCCGATGACTCCTGGTCACCCGATTCACCCTGCTGATTCTGCTCGCTGTCGTCTCCCGACTCGCCCTCACCCGGCTCCCCTTCATCTCCTTGTTGAGGCTGCTGCTGTTGCTGTTGCAATTCCTTCAGCTGCTTGGCAATGTCCCGGTTGAACGCCGCATCGGCAAACGACGGATCAGAGTCCAGTACCGTCTCGAATTGCTCGAGAGCCTCATCATAGCGACCAGCACGAACATCACTGACCCCCTGGTTGTACAAGGCACGATTCGCAGCCTTCACATCACCCTGTTGCTGCAATTGCCCGGCGCGTTCGGCAAAGGCCTGTGCGGCAGCATCGAAATCCCCTGCCTGGTAATGACCCAGCCCGGCCCAGCCGGCATCCGGGGCCTTTTGCAGCAAGCGTTCGTGATCTCCCTGCTCGAAAGCCTCTGCTGCCTGCTGTTCCGGTGTCTGCCACCAGTCTTGCCAGTCAGCCAGCAGCTGGCTGCTGCCAGACAGGCAGATGAGAGCAGTCAATACCCTGATTGCCTGGTATCTCATGCGGCAACCCCACGTCGAAAGGCAAACAGCAGGATGATCAGCAGTGGCCACAGCAACCACGGTGAATATTCGACCCAATAGATCTTTCTGGCAGCCTGCTCCTCGGCATCACCCACCAGGGCGACACCAGCAAGCACACGGTCCAGTGCGTCAAGATCATCCATCGAGGTGCTCAGCGGCACCGCCGTGCCGCCACCGGCCGATGCCAGAGCCTGCAGGGAGACCATGTCCAGCTGTGGTACCACGATGGAACCATTGGCGTGCTGCAGAAACTGACCATCATCTCCGCGCAGCGGCGCACCTGCGGCAGTACCCACAGCCAGCACGGACACGCGGTAACCTGATTGTCGTGCCTGCCGGGCAGCATCGATATCCCCTGGCGCGGCTGGCGAATCGCTGATGAGAATGATATGACCGGAAGCCGTTGCGGCCTGCTCCAACAGTTGCACGGCCCGCTCGATGGCCAGGTCTGGTCGACTCCCCTGGGCCGGAATGATTTCCGGTGACAAGGACGGCACGAAGGCTTCGATGGTCTTTGCATCATCGGTCAACGGGCTGATCACATAGGGTCGTTCGGCAAAGGCAATCAGGCCGGTCTGACGACCCTGACTGCGTCCGAGCAGATCGCTCAGTTTGAATCTTGCCCGAGTCAGACGGTTCGGTGCCAGATCGTCAGTCAGCATGGAACGCGACAGGTCGAACAGAATCACTTGCGCCTGCTCAGCCTCGAACACCGGCACCTCCCGCTGCTGCCAGACAGGACCTGCCAATGCCAGCAACGTCAGCGCCCATGCAGCAAACAGCAATACTGTCCCTCTTGCCGTCGACACCGCCTGCCCTTCAATGACGTACGGCTGCAAGGCGGGTTCGACAATCGAGTCCCAGCCACCCCGGATGGCGTTCGCTCGCAGGCGATACAACAGGACCAGCAACAGCGGCAGCAGCCCCCACAGCCAGGCCGGACGCATCCAGTGCAGTGTTTCCCATGCGGACATCACAGGCGACGCCCGGCCGCAGGCCAGATACCCGCCAGTGCCCAGAGAACGGAGAACAACAAGGCAGCGCCCAGCGGCCAGGCAAACAGTTCACGCAGGGGTCGGAATTCCTCGGCGTCCTGCTCGCTGGGTTCTAGTCGGTCTATTTCAAGGTAGATATTGGCCAGTTCCTTCTGATTGCGAGCTCGGAAATACTGTCCGCCCGTTGCCTGACTGATGGCCTTGAGCGTCTCCTCATCCAGTTCGGTCGTGCGTGCGCCAAACGGCGCATTGAACATGCCGGACTGCGCATCGGCCCCGACACCGATGGCATGAATACGGATGTTGTTATCCGCCGCGAGTTGCGCCGCGACCAGTGGATCAATCACGCCGGCCGAGTTCTCGCCATCGGTCAGCAGTATGATCACCCGCGAGGCTTCGGGTCGTTCCCGCAAGCGTTTCACGGCCAGGCCAATGGCATCACCGATCGCCGTCGAGCGACCAGCCAGTCCAACCGCCGCTTCGGCCAGAAAATGCTGCACGGTGTCATGATCGAGCGTCAACGGTGTCTGCACGTACGCCTGAGAGCCGAACATGACCAGGCCGATCCGGTCCCCCTCGCGACGCTCGACAAAATCACTGGCAACCTGTTTGACCACGGCCATGCGTGTCGCCCGGTTGTTACCGGCATACAGATCCGCCTCACGCATGCTGCCGGAAATATCGATACACAGCATGAGATCCCTGCCCGTCAGCGGCACGCCCACCGGGTCACCAAAACTCTGCGGACGCGCCACGGCCAGCAACAAGGCACACCAGGCCAGCCCCAGCAGGATCAGTCGCAGCCAGTGACGGCGACTGGCCGGTACCGAGGCCTGAGTCCAGGATTCATAAGGTCTGCTGTCTGGCACCCGCAAGGCTCTTCCGGGCGTCTGCGCGCGGGCTGGCAGCCCGAAATACACAAGCAGCGGCAGTGGTAACAGCCACAATGCCCACCACTGAGCCCAGACGATGTCCATCAGTGAGCTCATTGACCACCAACCGACGATGAAGAGAGTCGCCCTGCGGCACGAATCAGCTCCTCGATGGCGTCGAACAGTGAATCAAGATCATGCTGTCCGACCTGTGGGGCGCGCTGATAAGGGCCGGCTTCCAGCAGTTTGCCGAAGCCGGCGCCGAACAGAGGCTGCCCGGTTACCGAATCCAGCGCTTCAAGCCACGCACGTCCCTGCAGCCTGGCCACCTGTTCCCGACCAAGCACCGACAGCAGCACCTGCCTGGCAAGGCGTGAACACTCGGACAAGGTCTGGTTCACCGGCTGCTCGGGCGATTGGCGTCGAATCCGCTGCAGTTCGGCAACCGCTTCTCTCTGCCAGCGCCGCGCCTGATAGCGCCTGTATCCATGACGCGCAATGAGCACCAGCAACACAAGCAGTAACAACAGCACCCACCAGCCAACGGCCGGCCAGGGACTGATATCCGGGGCTTGCACACCCTTCAGCTGATCCAGCAGAGCCTGACTGTCAGTATCGTTCATGCCAGCGCAGGTAACACGGAAAGGGGCAGTGGCTGCCTTGCCATGATGGCAGTGGCGGTATCGCGCAGGGAGCCATTGGTCATGGCCAGGGTATAGAAGTGCCCGTGCCGGGCGAACAATTGCCGCACCGACTCGGCCCGCTCTTCAAAGGCCAGGCGATAGTTCTCGCGCTCACTGCGACCGGAGACCGAGAGCATGAAGCGCTTCTGTGTCTGACCTGCCCGACTGATCATGGGATAACGACCTGCGGGTGGCAGATTGGCATCCAGGGGATCGCAGACATGCACGGCCATGACATCCAGTGACTGCAGGGCACTGCCCAGTGCCGCATGAGCCGCATCATCAAAGCCGTCAAAGTCACTGAGCAGCACCACCGTACTGCCACCATGGACGCCATGGCGCAATCGCTGCAGTGTGCTTGCCAGCTGATCACCACCGCGCCTGGGAATGCGCTGCTGGCTATGGTGAATGGCGCGAAACAGGCTCATCAGACCGCGCCGACCGCTCTGTGGCCGAATCTCGTCATGCCAGTCATCGGTAAAGACGAAGCCACCGACGCGATCATGACTGGCGACTGCACACCAGCCCAGCAATGCTGCCAATCGTGCCGCCAGTACCGACTTGTACATGCCTTGCGTACCGAAACGCATGGCAGAGCGGAAATCCACGACCAGCAGCACCGGACGCTCTCGCTCTTCGACAAACAGTTTGGTGTGCGTCGTACCCGTACGGGCCGTCACCTTCCAGTCGATCATGCGAACATCATCGCCTGGCTGATACTCGCGCACTTCAGCAAAATCCAGGCCTCTGCCAAGACGCCGCGATACCGAACCGCCGCTCATCGGCGCCGCACTGCGTTTTCTGACCTGTCTCTGCATGGCCTGGGCGGCCGTGCGCAGACGCACCAGCTCATCCAGCGATGTGCTGGCTGGTGAAGCAAAGTCGAGACTGACACGACCGCCAGGCCGTTGCAGTATCGAGCCGCTCACGGCACCGCGATCATCTGCAGCAGACGCTCGATCACGTCATCGGTACTGACCCCATCCGCCTCGGCCTCGAAAGACAGCAGCAGACGATGACGCAGGACATCATGAATGACAGCCTGCACATCGGCCGGCGAGACGTAATCGCGGCCGGCCAGCCAGGCGTGGGCTCTGGCGCAGGAATCCATGCACAGCGTGCCACGCGGGCTGGCGCCGTACTGTAACCAGCGCGCCAGATCCTCATCGTGCCGCGCCGGCTGACGGCTGGCGACGATCAGGCGAACGATATAGTCCTCGATATCTTCCGACATGAACACTTCCAGCACTTCACGACGCGCGGCAAACAGATCCTTCAGGGTGAAGACTTCCTCTACCACGGGAGCCGATGGGGCCTGTGTCGAATCCCCTGCCTGACTGGCAGCCAGTGCCTCGGCGCGCACCAGACGCAGGATATGCGCCTCGTGACGCGCATCCGGGTAGTCGATCAGTACCTGCATCAGAAAGCGGTCCAACTGCGCCTCCGGCAAGGGATAGGTGCCTTCCTGCTCGATCGGGTTCTGGGTTGCCATGACCATGAACGGTGTCGGCAGGCGATAGGTCTGATGACCCACCGATATCTGCTGTTCGGCCATGGCTTCCAGCAGAGCCGACTGCACCTTGGCAGGCGCCCGGTTGACCTCATCGGCCAGTATCAGATTGTTGAACAGGGGCCCTTGCTGAAACACGAAACTGCCATCGGCAGGCCGATACACTTCGGTGCCGGTCAGGTCGGCGGGCAACAGATCGGGGGTGAACTGTATGCGTTGAAAGTTCGCCTCGATACGATCGGCCAGCGCCTTGATGGCGCGCGTCTTGGCCAGACCCGGAGCCCCCTCGACCAGCAGATGACCATCCACCAGCAAGGCAATCAGCAGGCGGTTGACCAGCACAGGCTGGCCGACCACCGAGGCTTCCAGCTGCTTGCGCAGCCGGTCAACGGTTTCCAGAGTACTCAATTATCAACCACCTCTATATCGATTGTCGCCGTATTGCCGCTGGAATCGGTCACCGTGATGGTGGCCTGACCGCTGCTGAGCAGTGGCTTGATCAAACCGGCATTGTCACCATCTTCCTCCAGCTCGATGGGGTCGGCGTCATCATCGGTTGTCAGCTCCCAGTCCAGATCATCGTTATCCAACTGATCAGAGGCACTGTAGGACGTACCCGGAGACACTCGCAGGAAGACACCCGAGCTATCGGCAGCCAACTGATAAAAGGTGCCGAGATTGAAGGACAATTCGTCTTCACCCTCTTCCACGGTAACGATCGCGGGGGTGCTGGCTGAAAGATCGCCGCAACTGGCCGTCAGCGTCAAACCACCTACGGCCACCCCTGTCAGCTGCCCGTGGGACAGCTGGGTATTGCTGACGGAGGCCAGGCTACTGTCAGACACCTGCCAGTTCACCGATTCCGTGATCGCAACCCGATTGTTATCGACGCCTTCATCCGTGACTGATTCGGTGTAGACACCTGTCGCCACAAAGCTCTGTGTACCACCCACCGCCACGGTTGCCGTGCCCGGCGTGATGACAATCGAGCTCAATGTATCGCTGATCGACACATCATAAGCCTGCGAAATGCCATCCACCTCTGCCGTCAGCGTAACTCCACCGTCGTTCAGTCCAGTCAGGGTGACGGTGATGTCAGGATTGCTGACGATACTGGCAACACCCTCGTCCGCGGCTGCCAGCGTCCAGTTCACTGAGGTCAGGTCACGAATGGTGCCATCGTCATACTCGCCCGTTGCCTGGTAATCGGCAGGAATGC
>CBDUIJ010000075.1:0-19431 GCA_965367215.1 uncultured Granulosicoccus sp. | reverse complement strand
GCAGTTCCCATTGGAACTGCCGGTCATCGTGCTGTTACTGGTGCTGGCAAAGGGATGCGTCGCACACTGGCTTGCTCGCATGCTGGTACTGGCATTCGGCGTTCTCCTGTTGCTACGCCTGGCAGACCTTGGCTCCTTTCTGGCTTTCAACCGTCGCTTCAACCCCTTGCTGGAAATACATCTGCTGGCCGATGGCTGGAATCTGGCGTCGACAGCTATCGGGCCATTGGAAGCGGCGCTGGTGGTTCTGCTCATGCTGGCTGTTCTGGGCTTGCTGGCCGGCTTGCTGTATCGCGGGCTGATCACTATCGCACAAACTCGTGGCAGATCTCGACATGCACTCATCTTGCTTACCCTGGGCAGCCTGGCCATCGGTCTCGTTCTGCTGTTCAAGGCCGGCCCGACCAATGATGGGGCCACCGTCAACGCGCGAGTGGTACCGGAATTCAGGCAACGAGTGACCAGCCTGCTGATATCGATCAAGGATCAGAAGGCCTTTATCGGCGAACTACAGAGCGACCCGGTGCTCGATACCAGCGAACCGACGTTCAGCAGCCTGCAGGGCCGTGACGTGATCATCGTGTTCGTGGAGTCCTACGGGCGCGGTTATCTGGACGCGGAACGCTTTGCTGCCGGTGCCCGGCAACGACTGGCAGCCACCCAATCCACGCTTGATCAAGCCGGTCTCAAGGCTCGCAGCGGCTGGCTTGTCTCGCCGGTTCGAGGGGGCCGCAGCTGGCTGGCGCAGGCCACCTTGCAATCGGGTCTGGAAATCGATAATCAGGCACGTTTCGATCGACTGATCAGCACCGACCGTGTTTCCATCAGCGGGCTTTTCCAGCGAGCCGGATGGCACACCATCGGTGTCATGCCGGCCATCCAGCTGGCCTGGCCAGAGGGTGCCTGGTACGGTTATGAGACGCTGCGTGTCAATGCCAATATGGGCTTTGCCGGAGAACGCTTTGGCTATGTCACCATGCCGGATCAATACACCCTGTCGCATTTCGAACAGTCTCTGCGACACGATTCTGACAAACCTGTCATGGCCACCCTTGCATTGCTATCCACTCACGCTCCCTGGACGCCACTTCCACAGAAAGTCGACTGGGACAGCATCGGTGACGGTGCCATCTTCGATGGCTCTCACCGTTTCGGTGAACCGATCAGCTGGAAATACCGAGACGAAGTACAGGATATGTATGCCCTGTCGTTCGACTACACACTGGATGTGCTGGGCGAATATGCCGCACGTTTTGCCGATGATGCCCTGATCATCGTGGTAGGCGATCATCAGCCGCCACCCATCATCAATGGCTGGGGCGCCAGTGCCGATGTACCGATTCACTTCATCAGCCGTGACGCCTCTCTGCTGGAGCGACTACCCGATTCGCAGTGGGTCGACGGCATGCTGCCCAACGACAGTATCGAGAGTCAGCGGATGTCCACGCTGCGAGGCAGCCTCTCGACACTGTTCGAATGATCACTACTTCTGCTGGTTGGCCTCGGTTTCGATGATCAGCTCCACCGAATCACCCACCAGCGCATTGGCGACGCCATAATCCATGCCGTAGTCGCTGCGCTGTAACTCGCCACGCGCCGATACGCCCAGCGTGAACTTCTTGTGGCCGAAAGGGTATTTGTCGGCCTTGTTGAGTGTCGCCGACAGGCTCAGTGCCTGGCTCTTGCCCAGCAGTTGCAATTCCCCGGCAATCTCTGTCGTGCCATCACCCTGCACGTTTGCATCACTCGCCGTGAACGTCATTTGCGGAAATTTCTTCGTATTCAGAAAATCCTTGCTGCGCACGTGCTTGTCACGCGCCTTGTTGTCCGACTGAACGCTGTCGGTCTGGACGGTAATGACAACATCCGACAATTGCCCGGTCTCGTCGTCATAGGTGAAGGTACCGGATACATCGGAGAAGTATCCCAGAGTCTTTGCATACCCCACGTGTTCGATCAGAAACGCAACCGTGGTGTGTTCCGGATCGAGTGAATACTGCTGTGCCGCTGCCAGTAGCGGGCTGCTGCCCAACGTTGCCGACAGACCCAGCATGCTCGATAAGACCAGAGCCTTTTTCATGAAGCTATCCCCTGTTTTGCGAAGGACTCCTGTTGAACGCTACGGCAAGAGCGCTGCAAATACCAGCCATTTTCGAGCCGATAATGATCCGGTAGTCCTTCCACCTGAAAATTACAGGTTCAGGTGGACGAACTACCGGTTGCCGCAGGCAGCCAGGAACCTTTTCACGGTGGTGGCCATCCCGAACTCCACGGCATCTGCCGTCAAGCCATGACCAATTGAAACTTCGTCCAGATAAGGTATACGAGCCACCAGCGCGGGCAGATTGGCAACGGTCAGGTCATGCCCGGCATTCACCCCCATACCCAGAGCCCTGGCCGCATCGGCCGTCGCACCCAGACGCTCGACTTCGGCATGCATGGCCGCCTCATCATTCCAGGTGCCGCCATAGGGACCGGTGTACAGCTCGATCCGGTCACAGCCGGTATCCCGGGCCCACTGAACCTGCTCAGGGTCGGCATCGGCAAACAGAGACACGCGCATTCCGGCGCTCTTCAAGCGTTCGACAACCGGCGCCAGCATATTGTGCTGCGCCTGGAAATCCCAGCCATGATCGGATGTCGCCTGAGCCGGATCATCAGGCACCAGGGTCACCTGCTCCGGTCGATTCTTCTCTACAAGCTGCAGGAAATCCTCGGTCGGATAGCCCTCGACATTGAACTCGCACTGCGCAAATTCCTCGTCGATCAGGGCACGCAGTTCGGCGACATCGGTAAACCGTGTATGACGCTGATCGGGCCGTGGATGTACCGTCAGCCCATGCGCACCATTCTGCAGAGCGATACGGCCAATGCCCGTGACACTGGGCCACGGCAGATCACGTCGATTGCGAAGCTGGGCGATGGCGTTCAGATTGACCGAGAGTTGGGTGGCCATGGGAATCCGGGTAGCTGCTGGGAAAGCGAAAGTGCTGAGCGCCAGTATAGCCAACCTCACGCGCCGGGAACACAGCATGTCGAGATGCCCGTGACTCGATGATGCCTGTCGGTGAGACCAGCCTTCAGAATCCGATACTGAAACTGGCCTGCAGGATGACAGCTGAATTGCGATCGAATACCGCCGTGCTGAAGTGCTGGTCCAGGTACTCGGCTCGCAGGCGCAGCTCGGAATCGCGGGAGAGCTTCACACCGTATTTCAGGCCCAGCGTGACACTGCTCAATGCATCCAGCCGATAATCGGCACTGGCCAGACCGTCCTCGGGCATTACCGGATTGGAGCCTTCATCCACCGTCAGATTTCGCTGGTAGAAATCCGCCGCACTCTGCCGGTACAGCCGCACATGGGGCTCCAGATATTGCTGCCGGTTCAGACGATGACGGTAGCGCAGATCGGCCGTATGTGAGCTGACACCCCAGTCATCCTGATACAGGCGATAACTCAGATGCAGTGAGTGCTGCGTATCGCGTAACTGATGCACCAGCTTGCCGAACAGACTGCCTCGCAAGCGTGAATCCGGCCGACTGTCATGGAAATTGGCAACAATCCGATCATCGTCATCCGCCGCACTGATGACCTTGTAGGGGTCCGAATGATAACCATCGGAAGCCGTCAGAGACACGTTCAGCTGGGCCACCGTGAAGCGGTTCAAGACCCGGCTGATACCGAACAGGGCATCGACCGTCTGACGCTTGCCTTCGCTGAATGGGCGCGGCTGCTGCACATTGCCCAGCGGTTCCGGCGTGCCGCCGGTATCACTGCGATAGATACTGTCATCGATCCAGCCCAGACCGGCCGTGACGGTGGTGAGTCGATCATTCGATTGCCGTGCCAGTGAGAGATTGATCCCCAGGGATTCATAATCGGATTCATCGGAGATCACTCCACCGTAGCTCAAGGTGTAGCGCGGCGACAGTTCCTGCTCGACTCCCAGTCCCAACTGCCTGCGCGTGTCACTGAATTCGCTGCGGGAATAGTCCAGGCTGTTGCTGCTGTTTCCACCAGACACACTGGTGAGCGTGGTCGCCGGACTGTCACCTGACAAGGCACCGGTGGGCGAAGCGCCGGACATGGTGTCATGGACGGCACTGACAGTTATCGAGCCTGCTCCGCTGTCGCGCACCAGCGTGGCCACAGCCTTGCCTACCGAGACTCTCTGGTCCGACTCACGATAGGACAGATAGGAGGTATCCACCTCCCAGATTCGCGCATTGTTCAACTGCTGAGCTGCCACGCCAGCCTGTTCCGCCTGCGCAGGTGCCACCGCGACTGCCAGTAGTGCGCAACTGGCCGCTGACAACTGTTGGCGCAATTTCCCCATCAGTTGCAGCCACAGCCCCCACCCTGCACCACGACGCCACCGGTAGAACCTTCTCTGGAGAAATAGATGTGATCGTCGATCGCCTGCTCCATCGCATCGTTGATCACTTGCATGTCATCACGCGCCAGCGCCCCACGTTGCCAGGGCTTGACCTCTGTGACATCGAACACGTCATGAGTGGTGGAGCAAGCTCCCAGGCTCAGCATGAGCACACCCAGCGCAACGGCCGTTAGCGGCGTCCTGAAGCTGCCTTCGCTGATGCGGTTCTGACATGACATGACGGCGGCCTCGAAGGGGATTTCTGAGAATGGCTTACCTGATGCGTATCGGCCGAAATACCAGAGGGTTGAATCGACAGGGATTCCACCACAGTCTCGGCAACAGCCATCCGTTGCCTGTTGCGTGACAGATTCGAATGCTGTGGAGTCAGCGCTGCACCCAGTAATGCGCCTCATGCGAATCCAGAAAGGCCTCGGCATCGGCCCCGTGCAACAGCGCAAGCGTCGACATGATGCCAGCCTCTATGCAGGTATTGCCTGCCACCGTCACCGCCGCCGGTGCATCGGCTACCGGCCAGCCAGTCTTCGGATTCAGCACATGGCTGTAGCGCACGCCGTCCTTCAGCAGATAACGGCGTGCATCGCCACTGGTGGTCAATGCGCCGCGCTGCAGCTGCAGGCTGCTCGAGGCAGCACCCTCGACTCGACGAGACTCGATACCAACCGTCCAGGCACCAGTCGCCTCTGGTGCTGCGGAGGCGTGCAGGTCCCCGCCGAAATTGACCAGACAAGCCCCGGGACTTCTGTCCCTCAACAATGCCAGCACCCGGTCGACGGCATACTCCTTGCCGATACCACCCAGGTCGATCTGCATGCCCGCCGGCAAGCTGAAGTGCGGATTCTCCCAAGTGACACGCTGCCAACCGATGCGCTCCAGCAGGGGCTCCACCTGAGAAGCTGTCGGGACATTGTCCGAGCCATCGAACTTCCAGACTTCACGCAACACACCAGAGGTGACATCGAACAGTCCGTCCGAGGCATGGAAGCAGCTATCCGCGAAATCCAGCATGCGCGCCGTTTCCTCATCGACGGTAATGGTCTTGCCATTGGCCGTGTTGATGCGATGAATGACGTTGTCATCCCGGTAGCGGCTGAACAGTCTCTCGATGCGCAGGGTCTCCTTCTGCGCAAGCACCATCAGCTGGCGCGCCAGTTTCTTCGAGCGCAGCTCCAGATGCACTTCGCAGGGACTGGCCATGGCGCGGAATTCACCGAGCCATATCGGTCCGCGCTGCTCGATACGCAAGGAGTCGTTCACGACAGCTGCCCTGCCTCAGGTACGCTGCATGCCGTGATACAGATTGACCACATGCCGCGCTTCTGCAAAGAACAACCAGCGCTCGACAAACACACCGGCGTAGGCACTGATGACGGCCAGCAGCAGCATGCCGAAACTGACCTCACCCAGCAGGCCGCTTATCAGCAGCAAGGGCAGTACAAACGCCAGCACGATACTCACGCCACGCAACCAGATGATCCTGATCCTGTCGACCTGATAGCCGAACTCCTTGTTGTGAAAGGTATCGCTGGCATGACCGACATCCAGTAGCCGAACCGTGGCACGAGTGAAACCCAGAGCTGTATTGATTGTCGGACCGGCTGGCTGGCCGATCCAGTAGAAATAGATCACCTTCACCAAAGCTGCGATGACCAGCACGACCAGTACAAGTCTGGCCATCAGTTCGAACATCAATCCCTGCTGGGCCAGCATCACACTCAGTATCAGCGTGCCGAGAAACAGCCCCAGCAACACGAAATTCACCGGCGTCAGTGCGGTATGCCACTGGCGGATGGTCTTCAGCGTCGCGTAGATCATGCCAGTGCAGATCAGCACCACGACCGCCAGCAGTGCCATCAGGATACCGAAAAACACGGTGCCTGCGGTATTGCCCGTGAACCACTCACACGCCAACCACAGGAGTGCCACCGGATAGAAAGCCACGGCAAAGACTGCCTCGCGCGAGAGCCAGGATGTCTTGAAACGGGTAAAGGCTCGCCAGGCGTTCTTCGGATTCGCCAGGTGCAGTGTCGATGACAACAGACCGGCGGTTACCAACAGCAGACCGATCAGGCCCATGCCCACGATCTGGTCAGGACTGATATCGGGAGCCAGGCCCAGCAGGCGTAGCAAACCGAGCAGGAACAGCAGCCCGTAACCGGCACCCGCCGTCACGGTAAAGAAGATGACTGACAATGCCGGATGCATCAGCGGGCTCCCTTGCCAAGGTTGTTGAAGGCATCCTTCTGACGCTTCATCCATTTACCAATCAATGATTCGCCACTGGTAGCCGCCTTGCGCTCGACCGTCGGCGCCGCCGGACGTTGTCGCGGTGGCAGGTACTTGTTGGTGGGCTCGTATCCCAGCTCGGGCATCATCGAGTAACCGCCACGCTCACGCACCAGAGTACTGACGTTGGACGCGGGATCGTCAAAGTCGCCAAAATGCCGGGCATTCGAGGGACAGGTCATGACACAGGCGGGTTGCCGTTCTGCCTCGGGCAGATTCTTGTCATGGATGCGATCGACACAGAGGGTACATTTCTTCATGACCCCATCCTCTTCATCCAGCTCACGTGCACCATAGGGACAGGCCCAGGCGCACAGATTGCAGCCCATGCATTTGGATTGGTCCACCAGTACGATGCCATCCTCCTCACGCTTGTAGGAAGCACCGGTCGGGCAGACCGTCACACAGGCGGCATCCTCACAATGCATGCAGGACATCGGTGTATTGATGGTCTTGCTGTTCGGGAAATCGTCCACTTCATAATGACGAACGCGGTTGAACCAGACACCACTGGGCTCCTTGCCATAGGCGTCGTAATCGCTCAGTGGACCGGTAGTGCCTGAGGTATTCCACTGCTTGCAGGCCACCGCGCAGGCATGACAGCCCACACAGGTGTCCAGGTCGATGACCAGACCGAGCTTCATCGCTTGTCTCCACTAGAAAGATGGCCCCGGCTCAGGGCGTCCTGCAGGGAGCGCTCGAGATTGACCGGTTCATGGGTGTGATACCGCAGCACTGAAGGTGCATCGGCCATATCCGGCAATCGCTTCACCGCATCGAATGTCGGATAGCTGCCGGTTTCACCAGCGGCCGCGGGATAGATATTGACCTTCAGATCGTACCAGGCAGCCTGTCCGGTGACCGGGTCTGAGTTGGTGAGTCCACGCTCCCCGTCCTTCGCCGGCAGCAGTTCGCTGATCAGATGATTCATCAGAAAACCCTTTTGCGATTCGGGTGCATCCTCGGACAAGCCCCAGGCACCACTCTGCTTGCCGATGGCGTTCCAGGTCCAGACGGTGTCAGGGTTGCAACCCTCCATCAGCTTGACCTGACAACGGATCTTGCCATGGTGACTTTCCACCCACACCCAGGCCAGATCCTCGATGCCCATTTTCACACCGCGCTGACGATTCATGTACAGGTAGTTCTGCGCCATGATCTGGCGTAGCCAGGCATTCTGCGAATCCCAGGAGTGATACATGAACATGGGACGCTGATTGACCGCATGGAAGGGGTACTGCTCATTGTCGACACGCTGTTCCTCCAGCGGTACATACCAGTCAGGTAGAGGATCGAAATACTGCACCAGCCGCTGCTTGTCCACTTCATGCACCGGTTGCGGCCCATCATACAAGCCCTGCCCCGCGAGTCTGAACTTCTGCAGCACTTCCGAATACAGTTCCATGACGATGGGACCACTGTGCGCGTTGAAGCCGACAGTCTTGCTCCACTCGAGATAATCCTTGTTGGCAAAGCGGTAGTAGCGCTGCTCGGGCGGCAGATGGTGTTCGAAGAAACAGCCGTTGTCCTGATAGGCCTGCCACTGGTCGGGGTTGGGTGCTCCCACCATGGCCTCATCTCCGTTCTCACCACGCCAGCCTGCCAGGAAACCGATACCCGGCGACTTTTCCCAGTTGGTGATGAAGTCCTTGTAGTCCTTGAACTTCGCGCCGCCATCGGGGTTCGTCAAGGCCGGGAATTCCAGGCGCGTACCGATATCGATCAGCACTTCCTGCCACGGTCTGACATCGCGATCGAGCTCGACCACCGGCTGGCGAATGGAGTCGCAAGCCGCATGCGGTTCCGAGATGGGCCGGTCGAGCATGGAGATGGTATCGAAGCGTTCCAGATAGGTCGTGTCGGGCAACACCAGATCGGAAAAATTGACCATCTCGGAATGAAAGGCATCACTGGTCACGATGAAAGGCAGCTTGTAGTCGCCGTATTCATCCTTCTCGCGCAGCATGTCCTGTACTTCGGCCGTATTCATGCTTGAATTCCAGGACATATTGGCCATGAACAGGATCAGCGTATCGATCGGATAGGGATCGCCCTTGACCGCATTGTTGATCACCATGTGCATCATGCCGTGATTGGCAATCGGCGCTTCCCAGGAATACGCCTTGTCGATCCGCAGCGGTTCGCCATTGGCATCGACCACCAGATCTTCGGGCCCCATCGGAAAGCCCAGCGGAGGCGAGGACAGAGGCGTATCCGGTGCCATGGATCTGGCAGGCTTGATGGGCGGCGCAATATGCTTGGGAAACGGCGGTTTGGCCAGGTGCGAACCGGGACAATCCACCGCACCGAGCAACACCTGCAGCAGATGAATGGAGCGACAGGTCTGGAAGCCATTGGAGTGCGCGGAAATGCCGCGCATGGCATGCATGGCAACCGGCCGGCCGATGAATTTCTCGTGGTGCCGCCCGGTCCAGTCGGTCCACGGCGTGTCGATGGTGATGGTTTCCTGAAAGGCCACATGCGCCATTTCCAGCGCCAGCCGTTCGATGGTCTCGGCGTCCACACCTACCGTTGCCGCCACTTTCTCCGGGGCATAATCCTCGCTCAGGTACTTCTCGGCCAGCTGCGTCATTACCGTCTTGACCCGGACACCGTCAGCGGTGGTGTATTCGCCAAACAGAGCCGCTTCCACATCGTTCTCGTGGCTGGACTCGGTCCAGGACGCCACGCTGTCACTCGTCTGGTTCCAGACCTGCAATTCGCCTTCCGCGTCCCGCAACAGCAAGCCGTGCTGCGAGGTACCCGGTGCGTCGATGATCAGCTGTGTGGCATTGGTGTAGCGTGTCAGGAATTCCCAGTCGAACTGCTCGTTCTTCAGCAGTACATGAGCAAAGGACAGGGCCAGAAGCCCATCGGTGCCCGGGCGAATGCCGATCCATTCATCGGCAATGGCCTGATAGCCGGTTCGTACCGGGTTGATCGCAACGAATTTGGCGCCGCGGCGCTTGAGTTTTTCCAGACCGATCTTGATCGGGTTGGAGGCGTGATCTTCGGCCACCCCCCACAGCATGAAGTACTTGGCATGATCCCAGTCCGGATCACCGAACTCCCAGAAGGATTGTCCGGTCATGTACAGCCCACCGGCTGCCATGTTCACCGAACAGAAACCCCCATGGGCGGCCCAGTTGATGGTGCCGAACTGGGATGCCCAGAAACCGGTGAGCGCCTGCATCTGGTCACGCCCCGTGAAGAACGCCAGTCGCTTGGGGTCGGTTGCCCGGATCTTGCGCAGCCGCTCGGTCAGCAGCCCCAGTGCCTTGTCCCAGGAAATGGGTTCGAATTCTCCGTCCCCCCTTGCAGTTCCGGCCTTTCTCACCAACGGCTGAGTCAGCTTGGCCGGTGACTTCTGCTTCATGATGCCGGCATTACCCTTGGCACACAGCACCCCCTTGTTGACGGGGTGATCGGGGTTGCCCTGGATGAAGCGTATCTCGTTGCCCTCCATCGTCACCTTGATGCCGCAACGGCAGGCGCACATGTAGCAGGTGGTCATCTTGACCGTCTGCTCGGCATGGTTTTCGAATTCCGGAAGTACAGACATAGGCGATGCTACAGTCGCGTTAGAGAGCTCAAGTGTGGGCACTATGGTGGCAAATTGACGCTGGCGCCACTAAAGTTTTTTTTTCGGGTGCCATAAATTCTATCGATTCCCGACAGTCATTGCCTCCTTTCGGCACTGCTGTACCATGCAGAAATTCTGCACAATCATTCCATTCACAGCAGCAGGCCATTCGACATGCCAGCCGGTCTTTCTCCTTCCGTATTGCTGCTCATCGTGGCAGCCCTGATCGTGGCTGGCGTTGCCATCGGCTTCCTGGCTGGCCTGTTTGGCGTGGGCGGGGGAGCCGTCTCGGTACCGGTGTTCTTCGAAGTGTTTCGCTTTACCGGCAATGCCGACGACATCGCCATGCCCCTGGCCGTGGGCACTTCTCTTGCGATGATTGTCCCCACCGCCTTCGTCTCGGCTCGCGAGCACGCCAGGCGCGGCACGCTGGACATGAAGGTGCTGCGCTTGTGGATTCTGCCGGTGCTGATCGGTGTGATGATCGGTACCGTCATTGCCGGAATCGCCGATGCCCGGGTTTTCCAGATTGTCTTCATGCTGGTATCCGGCTTCCTGGCAATCCGTATGTTACTCGGCGGCAGCAGCTGGCAGATCGCAGACACCCTGCCCGGCCGTGGGCTGCTCTCTCTGTACGGCGCCATCATCGGGTTGCTGTCCGCCCTGATGGGCGTCGGTGGAGGCGCTCTGTCTACCATGACACTCACGCTGCACGGCCGCCCCATTCACGAGGCTGTCTCGACCTCGGCCGGCCTGGGCGTGCTTATCGCCGTTCCCGGCTCCATCGGCTATGTCATTGCCGGCTGGGGCAAACCCGGCCTGCCCCACGATGCCCTGGGCTACGTCTCCCTGCTGGCGCTGGCCATCACATTACCCGCAGCCCTCACGATGACTCGCTACGGTGTGCGTGTGGCACATGCCAGATCACGGGCACAACTGTCGAGAATGTTCGGCCTGTTTCTGCTGATGGTGACCCTGCGATTCACGCTGGCCGTGGTGTTCGGCATCTGATTTTCCGGCAAGCGCGCCGCAGATCAGGGACCCTCACCCTCTAAAGCTGCGCCCGGTGGTGATTTTGAGGCAAAATAGGCGTGTTCGGCACGTACAACGTGTCAACCCGTTCTTCAATCCGGAGCACTCAGTACCCATGTCCAGTCGCCGCGTTACCTTGTTGGGTGGATCAGGATTTGTCGGCTCTCAGCTGACCTATCGCCTGGCCGAAAAATTCGATGAAGTTGTCGTTCTCACTCGGCGGGCACAGCGGGTTCGCACCTTGCGCACCATGTCCAATGTGCGAGCGCAGGAAGTCAACGTGCACGACGCTGACGCTCTGGCAGCCGTACTGGCCGGGTCCGACACGGTCATCAACCTGATCGGCATACTCAACGAGGGCGGCAGTCAGTCCAAGGGCAGCTTTTCCAGCGCCCACTCAGGTCTGACCGCCAAGGTACTGAGTGCCTGTGCAGCCGGCAACGTCAAACACTATCTGCACATGAGCGCCCTGAATGCCGATGCAGAAAAAGGCTCCAGCGAATACCTGCGAACCAAGGGCGAAGCGGAGCAGCTGGTTCGCAACCATCAGGGCAGCACGACATGGACCATCTTCCAGCCCTCCATCATCTTCGGTGAACACGACGCCTTCTTCAATCGCTTCGCGGGCCTGTTGCGCGCCCTGCCGGTGTTTCCACTGGCCGTGCCCGACGCGAAAATGGCTCCCGTGTTCGTCGGCGACGTCTGCAATGTGATGATCAAGTCCATCGACGACCCGCAAGCCGCCGGCAGCACCATCCAGCTGTGTGGTCCCGAGGAATACACGCTGCGTGAACTGGTGCAGTACACGGCAGATACCGCCGGACTCTCGCGCATCATCATCGGTTTGCCGGACTGGGCGGCCAGATTGCAGGCTCGGGTCATGGAATTCGTACCCGGCAAACCCTTCAGCCGTGATAACTACCTCAGCCTGCAAACACCCAGCGTCTGCAGCAGTGACTGCGCCCGCCAGCCAACCTCTCTGGATGCCGTCGTCCCGCGTTATCTGGGTAACCGTGACTGGGCCGGCCGGCTGCAGAAACGTCGCGCTGCAGCCCGCCGCTGAGTCCCTGAACGGCGCTCTAGTGTAACGAGCGGCGCCGACGAGAACCCTTGCGTCTGACCAGTGAGGTCGACGCAGGGGTCAGAAAATTCGGCTGCTTGCCCGCCTCGGTCAGCAGTTCGCACAAGACACCCACCGCCGGCATCGACTGCTTCAGCGGTTCGGCGCGCTCATGAGCTCGTCGCGCCTCTTCACTGAAATCGCAGTCATCGGGAATCGACACCAGCCACTCCAGAAACCCCAGCCGCCCCAATACGACGGCGTCCTTGCGGTTTTCCAGTGGCTCTGTGAGTCTGAGAATGATCTGATCAAGTACCTGCATGGCGCCCTCCGCGCTCGTTGGCGGGCATTCGATCAGGCAATTGTCGGATGTGTCGGTAAGGCAAGCCGTGATACATCGCAAATCTCCTGACCGAGGCACCCCGCCCGGGTTGAGTTGACATGCGATGGCAGGTCTCCTGACTTGTGGTTCCGCGCCTCCCCGACCCTTCCCGGGTGCGATACCCAGTGGGATTGTTCGGATCAACTCACCACTTACAGTTGCGGGGGCAGTCATGGAATTGGCCATCGACTGCAAGGCAGCTGGCCGCACCGTGTTCCCTTTTCATCCCGAGTCTTGTTGACTGCGAGAACCATCACGTCTTGCAGACGCACAATCCAGCTGCGTCTGCCTCACCATTATTGGAAGTGCGTCACTCGCTGTCAAGCTTGCCGAGCGCGGCGACATCATAATCGGCAATTCGGCTGCGCCTTTCCTTGTAGGGCAGCTTGCCGACCTGGCGTGCCAGCTCGTAGAAGGCAGACATGTCCTGCCCTGCTTCGTCGTACATGGCCTGAAAGGCGGGCACATCACGCCGATAGGTAGACACCGCCACCAGACGAGCGTTGTTCAGATCACGCCGAAACCAGTTGTCATAACCGGCATAGCCTCCCCATTGCTGCTTGAGTGACTCATAGGCACTACGCATGTCATCGAATGCCGCCTGTTTGGCTGCGCGCATGTCAGCCTCCGGCAAGTCCTTACGATAGAGCTCCTGCAGGGCATCCCGTGTCTGCTTCAGCAAGGCAAGAAATTCCACCACCCGCCCCTGCGAGGCGTTGTAGGCCTCGATGCGATCACTTTCCCCACGCTCGGCCAACCACTCCCGCACTCCCTGCTGCTCGACAAACGTGGCAAAGGCTTCGTTGAAATCACTGTCATCCTTGACGTAGAGCACCTGATGCGCCAGCTCGTGAAACAGGGTTCCCACATAACGCACATCCCCACCCCGCAGCATGGTATCCAGAACCGGGTCGTCGAACCAGCCCAGCGTGGAATAGGCCGACGCGCCGCCTACCGATACATCGTAGTTTTCAGCGGCCAGCTGCGCCGCATATTCTTCGGCATCCGCCTTGTCGAAGTAACCCCGGTAACTGACACAGCCGGCAACCGGAAAGCACCAGGTTCGGGCCTGGAGCGAGAACTCTTCGGCTGCCACGACATTCCAGGTCACCGCATCACGACCGGTTTCCACATAGCTGTTGTAGCTGTCATTGTCAGGCAGCTGCAGACGCTCGATGGCAAATTGTCGTGCATCGACCAGTGTGCGCAATTTACCGCGCAGCTCCTCCGGGGTTGCCTCGTCTGCCAGTAATTTATCGATGGGCTCTCTGGCCAGCATCAATTTGACATGCCCGCCGACCGCTTGCGAGTAGTAGCCGACGTTGCTGCATCCACCCAGCATGATGGCAATTGCCGCCAGCAGGCCGGCCGGGACCAGACGATTGATTCGCATCTAAGGGAGTCAGGCAGCTACCAGGGATGGGCGGCAGTGTAACATTCAGCTCATGCCCGCAATTCGCAACACGTCTACATGAAACACTATCTGGTTGGTGGCGCTGTGCGCGACCGCCTGCTTGGCCTTCCAGTGGTTGATCGCGACTGGGTCGTCGTTGGCAGTACGCCTGCCGACATGCTGCAGGCAGGATTCAAATCCGTGGGCAAGGACTTCCCGGTCTTCCTGCATCCGGACAGCCATGAGGAATATGCGCTGGCGAGAGTCGAACGCAAGACCGGCCCTGGCTACCACGGTTTCGAGTTCACCACCGACTCCAGTGTGACACTGGAAGAGGACCTGAGCCGGCGCGACCTCACCATCAACGCCATTGCACAACGTGACGATGGTGAGCTGGTGGACCCCTTCAATGGCCGACAGGATGTCGAGAATCGGGTACTGCGACATGTCTCCAAAGCGTTTGTGGAAGACCCTGTACGTATCCTGCGTGTTGCGCGCTTCATGGCCCGCTTCAGTCATCTGGGTTTCACCATCGCCGATGAAACACTCGAACTGATGCGCAGCATGGTTCGTGATGGCGAAGCGGATAACCTGGTTGCCGAGCGGGTCTGGCAGGAAATGAGTGGCGCCCTGAAGGCGCGCACGCCGGATGCCTTCATCCGGGCTCTGCGTGATTGCGGCGCCCTGGCCGTCATCCTGCCGGAAGTCGACGCTCTGTTTGGTGTGCCCCAGCCTGCAAAGTGGCATCCGGAAATCGACAGTGGCATTCACACACTGATGGTGCTGCAGCAGGCAGCGCAGAGCAGCGAGGAACTGGATGTGCGCTTTGCAGCGCTGTGCCACGATCTTGGCAAGGCCACGACGCCGGTCAACATCCTGCCCTCACACCATGGGCATGAAAAGCGTGGCGCCGTATTGACTGAAGCCCTGTGTGAGCGGCTGCGTGTGCCGCGCAAGACCCGGGATCTGGGCGTCCTGACTGCCCGCTGGCACACACATTCTCATCGTGCCCGCGATCTGACCCCCGGCAAACTGACCAGCTTCCTGCAGGCCATGGATGTGGTGCGCAAACCCGAACGCTTTGAACAATACCTGCTGGTGTGCGAGGCGGATGCGCGCGGCCGTCTCGGTCATGAACAGGCAGACTATCCTCAAGCAGCGTTTCTGCGCGAGGCCGCACAGATATTCAGACAGGTCGACAGCGCTGCCATTGCTCTTGCCACGGAAGACAAATCAACGATTGCCGAGCGCATCAACGAGGCCCGAACTCGAGCCATCAGTGAGTGGCTGAGCCGCGCTTCAGGTGCCTGACTGCGCAGCTGAGCGGCAGAACAAACCTTCGAAGCGCGCCAGTAGCGTCCCTACCCAGGTGTAAGCCAGAGCCCAGGCCAGCACGACACCCGACGTGTTGGCCACCATGTCCATCACATCGAACTGACGTGAGGTGGTCATGCCCTGCAGGTATTCGATACCGACGCCCATGAGCACCAGGCCGACAGCCAGTAGCAGCCGCGTCAGGTCATGGCGGTAGATCTGCGAGAACCAGCCCATCAGCCCCGCGTAGGCCAGTGTGTGCACCACCTTGTCCTTCAGCATGAAGACCTTCAGCGGTGCCGGAATCGTGATGATGGAGGTGATGGTGACAAACAGGATCAACGCGATACCCACGGCTATCCAGAGTCGCTTGAAGCGCAAATGCCTGATCGACAGCATTGCCCGGGGTGTGAAATCAAAACTCATGTGGCAAACGTGTACCTCTTTTTCTGTTGTGGGCATCCCGGCCCCTGCCTTCTTCCTTCCGGCCGCATGGCGAACAGAGGGTAAACCGCTGGCTACAATTTGACGGTGATGAACACCGAGAGTGTCATCAGTAGTGACACAACGATATGGCCGACACTCGACACTATCAAAGGGTGCCACCAACTACCGCCTCGCCAACGGGTGTAAGCGATAACCAGGCCACTGAACGTCACCATGGAAATCGCCACCCAGGTACTCACTGTGGGTGCCTCTATGGCCCAGTTCATGCGATCCCGCCCATCGATGACCCAACCGGCCAGGGCGTAGACCACAAAGAAACAGCTCATGACCATCGGCACCATCAGCAGGGAAAACAGCGTCACGGGACCTACGATGGGTGAATTTCCGAGAAAATTTCTTGTCATGGTAACGATGGCTTGCGTATCCGAAAGTGACTACTGAACTCGACCCGGGAACTCTACAATAATTGGACTGTCATGGGCGGTACGGTAATACGGTAGGGTTCAGACCAATGAAACGCCAGAACATTCAGGAACAGATGATGAGAATTGCGAAATCCCTTGCCGTGACGGCTATGGGCCTGTTTACCCTGGTCGGAGTCGCCAGCGCCGGTGAAGCCGATGTGGTCGACGGCAGGATTACCGCATTGGGCGAAAACCGTTACCGCATCGATGCGACAGTCTTGCACGCGGATGAAGGCTGGGATCACTACGCCAACCGTTGGGATGTCCTCGCGGCAGACGGCCGTGTCCTCGGTAGCCGGGAGCTGGCACATCCGCACGAAAACGAACAGCCATTCACCCGCTCGCTGACACTGAGCCTGCCCGAAGGCACCACCCTCATTCGGCTGCAGGCCAATGATTCCGTTCATGGACTGGGTGGCAAGATTCTCGAACTGACCGTTCCTGCGCCCTGAAAAATCGCCCGCCAGCCTGAAACCTCAGGCCGGCGCGACACCACTTGCGCCGGCCATACCGGCCGCAGGTCCTGGATCTACAGAAAGACCCAGAACAGCAGGACACCCAGCAACAGCCGGTAGATCACGAAAGGTGTCATGCCGATGCGGTTGATGAAAGCCAGAAAATAGTGAATGCAGACAAAGGCGCTGATGGCGGCAATGACTGTCCCCAGGGACAGCGCCTGCCAGTCGACGGGGACCGCTGACTCAACCAGATCCTTGGTCACACTGAGACCGGAGAGCACGATGATGGGGATGGACAACAGGAAGGAGTAACGGGCAGCCGCCTCGCGGGTCAGGCCCAGCAGCAGTCCGGCTGTAATGGTGATGCCCGAGCGCGATGTGCCGGGAATCAGTGCCATTGCCTGCGCACCGCCGATAACCAGAAAATCCTGCCAACCCAGACTGTACTCACTGCGCACCAGCTTGCTGCGCTTGTCGGCCACCCATAACAACAGACCGAAGATGATGGTGGTCGTGGCAATGACCAGCGGTGAGCGCAGGTTGATCTCGATGAAATCCTTGAAAGCCAGACCAACCAGTCCTGCGGGAATGGTGCCCAGAATGACACCCCAGGCCAGGCGCGCCTCGGGGGTCATCTGGCGGCGAGTCATGGACTCGACCCAGGCCAGGAAAAGGGTCACGATGTCGTGACGAAAATAGGCCACCACGGCTATCAGGGTACCCAGATGCACAGCGACATCGAAGGCCAGCCCCTGGTCCGGCCAGCCCAGCAGGCTCGGCACCAGAATCAGGTGTGCCGAACTGGACACCGGTAGAAACTCGGTCAGCCCCTGCACCAGAGCCAACCAGATGATATGCATTAATTCCATGAGAGACGAACCCTGATGCCATACGCAAAGTCGGTGGAGCGCATGGGCGACGCTGATCGGAAGGAAATTACAGCCGGTAGGACAGATCCTGCGTGCTGAATCCCTGAAGGCGCAGATCATAGCCTCTACCCAGCGCCATTACCTGAAACCGTTCGCCCATTTCACCAGGAAGCGTTAGCGTCTTGACAGCGCGAGCCAGGGCAATCTTCTGCATTTCGCTGTCACTTCGGGCACTTTCCTGCTCCATCAGATCCAGCAGCTGATTGTCCAGAAGAAAGGCTGACTGCGATGCATAGCCCAGCAGATCAAGCTCCTGGGCGACGGCCGCTTCCGCCACGGCGGTGAAATCCACATGCGCCGTGATGTCCTGCAGGCCTGGCCACTGAAATGGGTCGTCATGAGTCCTGTGCCTGTAGTAGCAGGCCAGTGTTCCCTGTACCCGTTCCGGCAGATAGTATTCGCGCCGCGGGTATCCGTAGTCGATCAGCAGTACGACTCCCTGAGTCAGCGTCTGCGACAGGCTCGCCAGCCAGGGCTTGAGCAGCAGGCACACTTCCGACTGATAGCCGTCGCACAGTGGCTCTCCCAGATCAGCCTCGATGGCCTCGACTGCAGCCTGCAGGGTTTCATCTGCTGCCTGGCTCACGGTTTCAAGGCTTTCGTTGACACACAACTGCATGACCTTGCCATCGCTCTTGCGAAACCGCTCCACCGGTAGCGCATCCATGACCTCATTGGCCACGATGACGCCGGTGAAGGCATCCGGAAGCGCATCGAGCCAGCAGACCCGCTGGAAAACCGACTCGTCCAGCGCTTCGCGCAGCAATTGCTGTTGGCGGCTGACCAGTTCGGCACTGGGCTCCATGATGGTGTAGGTCAGATCTTCGACATCAGACAGTGCCTGCAGGATGCTCAGTGCCAGCTTGCCGCTGCCCGCACCGAATTCCAGAATGCCGCCGCCGGTGTGCAGCAGCACACCCCGTATCTCATTGGCCAGCGTCGCACCGAACAGCGGCGAGACTTCCGGGGCCGTGATGAAATCGCCTTCTTCGCCGAATTTGGCGGCACCTGCCATGTAATAGCCCAGACCCGGCTCATACAGTACCTGCTCCATGTAGTCGGCAAAGGACAACGCACCCTGTTGACGTATACGCTCCAGCAATGCCTGGCGCAGGCGCTCACTGTGCGCCAGGGCATTGGCATCGGGCTGCGGTAGTTCAGTCATCCGGCCGCTCTCCTCGTTCGATGATGACGCCCACATCGGTGTTGCCAGCCAGGGCATCGGGTTTGTGCAGCGTCAACCTGACCCATTGCACACCGTAATCCTCGCGGATGATCCGGGTAACGTTCTCGGCCAGGGTTTCAATCAACTGGAACTCGCTGTTTTCGATGTAACTGATGAGCTCATCGGACAAGGTCTTGTACTTCAGTGTAGATTCCACGTCCTCGGCTCTGGCAGCGCGCGCTATATCGGCGGACATTTCCAGATCGAGCACTACCCGCTGACGCCGGCTACGTTCCCAGTCATAGATGCCGATAACCGTGTCTATCTGCAGATTCTTGATGAATATGCGATCCATTTTACGTTTCATTTCCGTTAATGTGAAAATAGTAGCCCTTGCCCCCTTGAGAACTGGCCAGGTATTCGCTACACTTCGCAGGCTAAGCGCAGTACAATCCATATTCGGAGTAGTTTCGCATGTCCAGAGTCTGCCAGGTCACCGGCAAGAGCCCAATGTCAGGTAA
>CBDUIJ010000074.1:0-19461 GCA_965367215.1 uncultured Granulosicoccus sp. | reverse complement strand
CCCCGCAAGCACTAGGCAGAACTGAGGGCGCAAAACGCAAACGCAAACGCAAACGCAAAACGCAAAACGCAAAACGCAAAACGCAAAACGCAAAAAACCCTGCCACCGCTCAATCAGCAGCGACAGGGTTCGATCCGGTAAAGGTGCGCGTCAGATCAGCTGAACGCAGCGATACAGGCACTCATGATCAAGCCCGGTGCCAGACCCAGCGCCAGAACCGCCAGACCATTCACGGCAAGTCCTGCAGTAACATCACCTGCGGGGCTCACCTGTGTGTCGTCAACCGGATCGTCGAAGAACATGATCTTGATGATTCGCAGATAATAGAATGCACCGATAACCGACATGATGACGCCAAGGATGGCCAACCAGGTGAAGCCGGCATTGACGGCCGATTCCAGCACGGTCAATTTCGCGTAGAAGCCGACCGCTGGCGGTACACCTGCCAGCGAGAACATGGCCAGCAGCATGACGACTGCGAGCAGTGCATTGCGCTTGCCAAGCCCTGCCAGATCGCTCAACTGATCCGCTTCGAATCCCTCTCGTGAAACTGCCAGCAGAACACCAAAGGTTGCCAACGTGGTGAAGGCATAGGTGATCGCATAGAACATGGAAGCACTGTAGCCCGCGCTGGTTGCGCCAACGATGCCCATCAGCAGGAAGCCCACATGCGAAATCGTACTGTAAGCGAGCATGCGCTTGATATTGGTCTGAGCGATGGCAATGAGGTTGCCCACGATCATGGAGAGTGCCGACATGATGGCCAGCATCTGCTGCCAGTCGGCACTGAGCGTTTCCAGCCCTTCCACCAGTAAACGTATCAGCATGGCAAAAGCGGCAATCTTGGGTGCGGTGGAGATGAACATCGTGACCGACGTCGGAGCACCTTCATAGACATCGGGTACCCACATGTGAAACGGCACGGCACCGAGTTTGAACGCGATACCCACTATCAGGAAGGTCAGGCCGAAACGAGCACCGATGGTGCGCTCCGCACTCAGCACTTCAGAGTTGCCTGCCAGGATATCTGCAATGACTGTCAGATTCAGCGATCCCGTAGCACCGTATACCATCGACATGCCATACAGCAGCATGCCCGAGGCCAGCGCACCCAGTACGAAGTACTTCATGGCGGCTTCCGCTGCTCGACCGTTGTCTCTGTGCAGCGCCACCATGGCGTATTGCGACAGTGCCAACAGCTCCAGGCCCAGATAAACCGTCAGCATGTGTGTGGCCGATACCATGATCATCATGCCCGATACCGCAAACAGCCCCAATACGAAATACTCGCTACGGGCAATCTTGCGATTGCCGACATAGTCGCGAGAGTAAAGGAAGATGCCGATAGCCAGCACCAGCACCCAACTCTTGAGACTGGCGCTCAGCGTATCCAGCGTATAGGCACCACTGAGTCCGGTCACGGCTTCATCACCGATCTGCGTCAGCGACATGATCAAGGTAATGACCAGTGACAGCTGAGACAGCCAATAGACGGTGTTCGATTTCGCCTGTGTAAACAGGCCGACGACCAACACCGCACAGGTGGCCGCCAGCAGAAAGATCTCGGGCGTCGCGATCTGCAGGTTGTCCATGAGGCGCTCAGTACTTGGAGGTTGAAATTTGTTGCACGAGATTCTCTACCGAGGCGTGCATGACGCCACCGATGAGGTTCGGCCAGACGCCAATCAGCAATACAAAGATTGCCAATATCGCCAGCATCCAGAACTCGCGGGAATTGATGTCAGTCAGAGCTGCCACCTTGTCGTTACCGATCGGACCCATAATGACGCGCTTGACCATCCAGAGCGTATACGCAGCGCCGAGAATCAGCGTCAGCGCCGCCAGGAAAGCGATCCAGAAATTGGTCTTGAAACTGGCCAGAATGACCATGAACTCACCCACGAAACCGGAGGTACCCGGCAAGCCGGCATTCGCCATGGCAAAGAACACCATGAAGGCAGCAAAGATCGGCATGGTATTGATGACACCGCCGTAATCGGCGATTTCACGGCTATGGATTCGATCGTACATGACACCGACACACAGGAACATGGCCGCCGAGATGAAACCGTGAGAAACCATCTGCATGATGGCGCCTTCAAGCCCCAGGGCCACACCGCTCATGTCGTCCTTTGCAATCAGACGGAAGGCAATGAAGATACCCAGGGTGACGAAACCCATATGGGAAATCGAGGAGTAGGCAATCAGCTTTTTCATGTCGCGCTGAGCCAATGCCACAAAACCGATGTAGACGACTGCAACCAGTGAAATCGCGATCATGAACGTATCCATCTGCGAACTGGCATCCGGCGTTACCGGCAGTGAGAATCGCAGAAAACCGTAACCGCCCATCTTCAACATGATGGCTGCCAGTACGGCAGACCCGGCGGTCGGCGCTTCAACGTGCGCGTCCGGCAACCAGGTATGTACTGGCCACATGGGGATCTTGACGGCGAACGCTGCCAGAAAGGCCAGGAATATCCAGAACTGCTGATCCTTGTCCAGTGCCAGCGCGTGCAGGTCGCCGATGGCAAAGGAACCACCCTGGTTGTACATGTAGATCAGCGCGATCAACATGAATACCGAACCGAGGAAGGTATACAGGAAGAACTTGACCGTCGCGTAGACCCGTCGCGGTCCGCCCCAGATACCGATGATCAGGAACATCGGAATCAAGGTAGCTTCGAAGAAGACATAGAACAACATGGCGTCCATGGCCGAGAAGACACCGATCATCAGGCCGGTCATGATCGAGAATGCGCCCAGATAGACCGAAGGCCGATCCTTGATCACTTCCCATGCTGATATCACCACGATGACGTTGATGATCGTCGTCAGGATGATCAACGGCATGGAGATACCATCGATACCCAGCGCGTAGTTGATACCAAAACTCGGCAGCCAGGCCAGCGACTCCTGGAACTGCATCGTGGCAGTACTAGAGTCGAAGCCGAAGTACAGCGGCAGGCTCACCAGAAACGTCAGGATGGAGGCGATACCGGCCAGCTTGCGCGCCGGTCGATCACCCACGGCAATAATCAGAAAACCCGCCAGGATGGGCAACCAGATCGTCAGACTCAGGATAGGAAAGCTCAATGTATCGATCTCAATCGGGCGTGATAATCAGACGAAAAGAAACCAGGTCAGCATGGCCAGTAATCCGAGGATCATGGCGAATGCATAGTGGAACAACATGCCGCTCTGCACATTACGGGCAAGCCCGGCAAGTAATCCGACACTGTTGGCAGCCCCGTTGACTACCGCGCCATCAATGATCTTGATGTCACCCTTCTCCCACAACTGGCGACCCAGGTTGACACTGCCACGCGCAAACACCGCCTGGTTGAAGTCATCAAAACCGTACTTGTTTTCAAGGATGCGTCGGAAGAAGCCCAGCTTCGAATCCAGGAATGCCGGGATGGAAGGTGCCAGGATGTAGAACAGGAATGCCGTTGCAACACCAATCACCGCAATATAGACCGCCGGCGCGTGGAAGGCATGACTGATGAACTGCAGCGGACCGTGATATTCCTCGGCCAGCTCACCCAGTACATCATGAGCCTCTGCCACGAAAATCACATCCTTGAAGTAATCGCCATAGACAACCGCCGTGACGGCCACAAAACCGATGATCACGGATGGAATAGCCAGCAGAATCAGCGGCCAGGTAACCACTTTCGGAGATTCCTTGGCATGCTCAGCGGTGTGCTTGTCCATGCGAGTTTCGCCATGGAACACCAGAAAGAACAGTCGGAAGGAATAGAATGCCGTGACAAACACGCCACCCAGTACCGCCCAATAGGCGATGCCAGCACCGGGAATGGAAGACGCGTGCACCGCCTCGATGATGATGTCCTTCGAGTAGAAGCCGGCAAACCCGGGAAAACCGATCAGCGCCAGTGAGCCGATCAATGAAGTCCAGTAGGTAATGGGCATGATCTTGCGCAGGCCGCCCATCTTGCGGATGTCCTGCTCATGATGCAGAGCGATGATGACCGAGCCTGCAGCAAGGAACAACAGCGCCTTGAAGAAGGCATGCGTCATCAGGTGGAACATGGCTGCCGAATAGGCGGACACACCCAGCGCAACAGTCATGTAGCCCAGCTGCGACAGCGTGGAGTACGCCACGACACGCTTGATATCGTTCTGCACCATGCCGATCAAGCCCATGAAGAAGGCGGTAAAGGCACCGATGATGAGTATGAAGCTGAGAGCGGTTTCAGACAGCTCGAACAGTGGCGACATGCGCGACACCATGAAGATACCGGCCGTTACCATCGTTGCGGCGTGAATCAAGGCCGAGATAGGAGTCGGGCCTTCCATGGAATCCGGAAGCCATACATGCAGTGGCGCCTGCGCTGACTTGCCCATGGCACCGATGAACAACAGGATGCAAAGAACGGTCAGCACTTCCCACTCGGCACTACCCACGATATTCATGGTCTGCCCGACCAGACCCGGTGCGGCAGCAAAGGCATCGGTGTACGCCAGGCTGTCGGTGTACATGACGATACCGGCGATACCCAGAACGAAACCGAAGTCACCGACACGATTGACCAGAAATGCCTTCATGTTGGCAAAGATCGCGGTTTCCTTCTTGTAGTAGAAGCCGATCAGCAGATAGGACACGGTACCCACCGCTTCCCAGCCGAAGAACAGCTGCAGGAAGTTGTTGGACATGACCAGCATGAGCATGGAAAAGGTAAACAGCGAGATATAGCAGAAGAAGCGCTGATAGCCTTCGTCATCGTGCATGTAGCCAATGGTGTAGATATGCACCATCAGAGAAACGAAGTTGACGACCAGCAACATCATGACGGTCAGGTTGTCGACCAGAAAACCGACCTCGAAGCGGATATTGCCACTGACCAACCAGGTGTAGAGCGTCTCGTTGAAAGGCGCTGCATTGCCGATGACGACATGAAAGAAGGCGTAGCAGGACAGCAGCAGGGAGAATGCCACCCCGGCAATTGTCACGCGGTGCGCATTGTCACGACCGATACGCCGACCGAACAGGCCGGTGACGATAGCAGCGAGTAGCGGTGCCAGCGGAATGAGTGTGTAGAGTAGCTTCACGTTGGCTAGCCTTTGAGTGCGTCGAGATCGGCAACGTTGATGGTGGAGCGATTACGGAACAACACCACCAGTATGGCCAGCCCGATGGCTGCCTCTGCCGCTGCAACGGTCAGGATGAAGAAGACGAAGATCTGGCCGGCACCATCGCCCAGAAAATGGGAGAAGGCCACGAAGTTCATGTTCACCGACAGCAACATCAGTTCGATGCACATCAGCAGGATGATCACGTTCTTGCGGTTGAGAAAGATGCCAACCACGCTCAGGCAGAACAGCACGGCGCCAAGGGCCAGATAATGAGACAGTGAAATCATGATGTCTGTATGGGCCTCAGGATGAACGCTTTTCGGCAGGCATCTGTACCACTCGCAGACGATCCTGCTTGCGCACTTCTACCTGGCGTGAAGGAGACTGATACTTGGTGTTCGGCCGGCGACGCATGGTCAGCGCGATAGCCGCAACGATGGCAACCAGCAGAATGATGGCCGCAATCTCGAACTGGAACAGATACTCACTGTAGAGCAGTTGCCCCAATGTCTCCGTATTACTCAACGCGTCGGCACTGGCACGCTCGGGGACCGGAAATTGCTCCGACTTGAAGTACTTCTGAGTGATCAGGAAAACCATTTCAACCAGCATGATCACTCCCACCAGAATACCAACCGGCAAGTACTGCACGAAGCCTTCACGCAAGGGTTCAACGTTGACGTCCAGCATCATGACAACGAACAGGAACAGCACCATGACTGCGCCCACGTATACCAGCACCAGAGTGATGGCGAGGAATTCCGCTTCCAGCAACAACCAGATGGCAGAGCAGGTAAAGAAGGTGAGTACCAGAAACATGGCGGCATGCACCGGGTTGCGCGCCGTGATGACACGCGCCGCCGCGAACACCATGACGGCCGCAAACAGATAGAAAATGAACAGTTCAAAAGTCACTGGATTGATCCTTCCTGTCGGTTTGCGCAATTCGCATTTGCGCAGGCACTATTGAGGCGTGAGTGACGGCGCATCAGCGGAACGCGGCGTCCGCAGCCCGGTCAGCGGCTATCTGGGCTTCGTACTTGTCACCGATGGCCAGCAGCTTGTCCTTGGTCATGATCTGCTCGCCCCGATTTTCGAAATGGTATTCGAATATACGCGTTTCGACGATTGAATCGACCGGGCAGGCTTCTTCGCAGAAACCGCAGAAGATGCATTTGAACAGATCGATATCGTAGCGCGAGGTGCGGCGAGTGCCGTCTTCACGCTGTTCGGAATCGATGGTGATGGCCAGTGCCGGGCAGACAGCCTCACACAGTTTGCAGGCGATGCAACGTTCTTCGCCGTTGGGATAACGACGCAGTGCATGCAAGCCGCGGAAACGGTGCGACTGAGGTGTTTTCTCTTCCGGGTACTGAATGGTGATGTTGCCGGATACAAAGTACTTGCCTGTCAGGCTGAGTCCCTTGAGAAGCTCCCACAAAGTGAAGCTCTTGATGTACTTGCTGATTTGTCCTGTCATGTCTGCTGCTCGCCTCTATAGACCGCCGGAACGCACAGTGCTGAACCACGGACCCACTTCGAAGTAGATGGCAAAGCCAACCACGGCGATCCACACGATGGTCACGGGGATGAATACCTTCCAGCCCAGTCGCATGATCTGGTCATAGCGGTAGCGCGGAAAGGTAGCACGCAGCCAGAGAAAAACGAACAGCATGGCCGCGGTCTTGATCAGAAACCAGTGAATGCCATCGCCCCATCCATCGATGGGTGACATCCAGCCGCCCAGAAACAGAATGGCGGTCAGCGCGGCAATCATGATCATGTTGGCGTATTCGGCCAGGAAGAACAGCGCAAATCCGAAACCGGAATAATCGACGTGAAAACCGGCGACGATTTCCGACTCACCCTCAGCCACGTCAAACGGTGCCCGGTTGGTTTCGGCAACGCCCGAGATGAAGTACACGATCGCCAGCGGGAACAACGGAAACAGATACCAGTTGAAGAATCCGCCACTCTGCGCGCGGACGATATCGCCCAGATTCAGGCTGCCGGACATCATCAGAACACCGATGAGAGCGAAGCCCATGGCAATTTCGTAGGCCACGATCTGCGCTGCCGAACGCATTGCACCCAGAAAGGCATACTTCGAGTTGGACGCCCAGCCGGCCAGAATGACACCGTAAACGCCCAGCGAGGTCATGGCCAACACATAGATCAGACCGGCATTGATGTCTGCTACCTGCCAACCATCGGCAAACGGGATAACGGCCCAGGCTGCCAGCGCCGGTGCCAGCGACAGTATTGGCGCGGTGAGAAACAGAAAGCGCGATGCATTGGTCGGAATGATGATTTCCTTGCACAGCAGCTTGAAGACGTCGGCAAACGGTTGCCCCAGCCCCTTGAAACCAACCCGATTGGGACCAACACGAACCTGCATGGAACCAATGACCTTGCGCTCGGCAAGTGTCAGGTACGCCACGCAAAGAATCAGTGGTACCAGGACGATGACGATCTTGATCAGCGACCAAACTGTGAGGATCAGTGCATCCATCAGACTTTACTCACCTCGATAGCGCCAAAAAGCTCACCCAGAGCGGCGGTCTCGGGCAATCCTGTTGGTACCCAGACACAACCGTCGGGCACATTATTGTCGAGTTTGACCGGTAGCGTCACCGCCGAACCGTTCTGCCGGACACTGACCGTATCGCCGTCGCCAAGCGAGAGCTTCTGCGCAACGGTTTCGGCCATCGTCGCAAACGCCTGCTTGCCGTCGAGCGACTTCTGCAGTGGTTGCGATCGTCGCACGACAGGGTCCGTCGCGTATATCGGTGTCTCCCCTGCCCTGAGCAAATCGGCTTCACGTACTGCCGCAAAGGCAGGGGCCGTCGAAAAGTCAGTCAGGTTACCCAGCTGGATACCACCACAACTGGCCTGCAATTCGCGCGTGATGTCTTCCGGGCTGTCGTACTCGAAACCATCGAGCTCCAGCTCGGATGCCAATACCCGGAAGATCTTCCAGGCGGGGCGTGCATCACCCGGCGGATTGGTCGCACCGCGGGTACTCTGCCAGTTGCCAGTCGCATTGACGTAGGTACCGAATGTCTCGGTAAAGGTAGCCGCTGGCAATACGACATCCGCCACCTGCCTCAGCCCATCTGAAAGATAAGCCGAGATGGCAACAACCCCATTGCTTGCCTGCAGAGCTTTCACGGCCTGGGCCGGGTTGGCTGCATCCAGTTCGGGTTCAACCCCGACAAGCAGATAGGACTGCAAGGATTCATCGAGCATCTGCGTAGCGTTCAGGCCACGACCATTGCCCTGCACGGCTTTGCCGCCGGCTCCGCGATGCGGTACCGCACCTGCCAGCCAGGCACCTGCCGTATTGGCTCGTTCCGGCAGCATGGCCAGTGTGGCCCCCGTGGCTTTCGCCAGCGCATTCGCCAGAAACTGCAATTGAGCGTAATCCGGATGCTGTACCGAGATGTTGCCCAGGAAGACAGCCGCTCGCTCGCCATTCTGTAGGGCATCGGCGATACGCTGATGCCGCTCTTCCGACTCTATGGAAGGTACATCCTGCATGGCCGAGACGTCAGCGCCAGCCGCTTTTGCCACCGAGTACAGCTCGGTCACCATTCGATCGAATCGTGTTGCGATGTTTTCAGCCGCATCAAAATGCAGCGGAAAATGACGCGGATTGATGAAGCTGATGGAAGCTCCCTTGAGGGCCGACTTACGTAGCCGCAGAGCCGCGATAGGCTGATCCTTTCGGATGTTGGAACCGATGAGCAACGCGGCATCAAGTGTTTCCAGATCATTGAGCCCCATTCCCAGCCAGGGCATGACAGGTGCTGCATCTTCAGCACTGAAATCCGCCTGACCCAGGCGATGATCGACGTTGTTGCTGCCCAGCGCTCTACCCAGTTTCTGCGACAGATAAAGCTCTTCCAATGTGTTGTTGGCAGAGGTCAGCACTCCCAGCGAATCGGACTTGAGCTTTGCCGCCGCTGCGGCCAGTGCTGTTGACCAGTCGGTAGCCTGCAGTTCACCATCGACACGAATCATGGGAGTAGTCAGGCGCTCGGCACTGGTCAATCCCTGGTAACTGAAGCGATCACGGTCGGCGATCCAGACTTCATTGATGGATTCATTGTCTCGCGGTACCACGCGATTGACGGTCGAGCCATCCATGTGGATGAAAATGTTGGAGCCTACTGAATCGTGAGGTGAAACGCCGGGCTGTTGCGACAACTCCCAGGCACGCGCTGTAAAGCGCGATGGCCGGGCTGTCAAAGCCCCTACCGGGCAAATGTCAATGACGTTGCCAGACACTTCCGAAACAACCGACTTCTCGATGTAGGTACCGATGCGCACGTTCTCGCCGCGCCCGGTAGCACCCAGCTCACGAATACCGGCTATCTCTTCCCCGAACCTGACACAGCGCGTGCAGTGTATGCAGCGGGTCATCTCGGTCGCAATCAGAGGGCCGATGTACTTGTCGAACACAACGCGTTTGCCTTCCGTGTACTGCGAGGCTCCGTTGCCATATCCCATGGCCACATCCTGCAGTTCACACTCACCACCCTGGTCGCATATGGGGCAATCCAGCGGATGATTGATCAGCAGGAATTCCATGGTGCCCTTCTGGGCATCACGGGCAACCTTGGAATCGGTATGCACCACCATGTCCGGCATGCAAGGAGTCGCACAGGCCGGTAATGGCTTGGGCGCCTTTTCCACTTCCACCAGGCACATGCGGCAATTGGCCGCGACCGAAAGCTTCTTGTGATAGCAGAAACGTGGCACATCGATGCCCGCGGCATCAGTGACCTCGATCAGCATCTGCCCGCGCTTCGCCGTCAGCGGTGTTCCGTCAACGGTTATCTGGATTGTGTCGTCACTCATTTACGCTGTTTCGTCGGGATAACACGAGGGGCCTGAAGTCAATCAGATCAGGCAACTGCGCCCAGTTTCTCGGACACGATGCTGCGTCCGTTCTGGATGTAATATTCAAACTCGTGACGGTAATGCTTCACGAAGCTCTGCACTGGCATGGCAGCCGCATCGCCCAGCGCACAGATAGTGCGTCCGGCAATCTTGCCTGCCACGTCCTCAAGTTTTTCGATGTCTTCGGGCATGCCCTTGCCTTCAACAATTCGAGTCAGCATGCGATACAACCAGCCGGTGCCTTCACGACACGGCGTACATTGTCCACAGCTCTCGGAGTAATAGAAGCGCGAGATCCGTCGCAGCGCCATCACCATATCGGTCGTTTCGTTCATCACGATAACTGCCCCCGAACCCAGCATGGAACCGCCGACCTTCGAGATCGAGTCATAATCCATATTGATGTTCATCATGGTGTCACCGGGTACGACAGGTACCGATGAACCGCCCGGTATGACAGCCTTCAACGGGATACCGTCCTTCATGCCGCCGCACAGTTCCAGCAAGGTGGCGAAAGGCGTTCCGAGATTGATCTCGAAATTGCCGGGCTGAGCTACATGACCGGATACCGAAAAGCATTTCTGACCACCAGCGGTTTCAATGCCCATGTTCTTGAACCATTCCGCACCGTTGCGAATGATAGCCGGAACACTGGCAACCGATTCGGTATTGTTGATGGTGGTCGGGCGTCCGTACAAACCGAAGCCTGCCGGGAATGGTGGTTTGAATCGTGGTTGACCTTTCTTGCCTTCCAGTGATTCAAGCAGGGCCGTTTCCTCGCCACAGATGTAGGCACCGGCTCCCAACGTACCGATCACTTCAATATCGGTACCCGTGCCGCGAATGTCCTTGCCTGCCCAGCCATTGCTGTAGGCATCCTTGATGGCCTGCATGAAATTGCGGTAGACCTGGTCCATGAATTCGCCGCGCATGTAGTTGTAGCTGACCGATGCACGAATGGCGTAGCTACCGATCAGCATGCCTTCTACCAGAGCATGCGGATTGAAACGAATGAGGTCTCGATCCTTGCAGGTGCCGGGTTCGGATTCATCGGAGTTGATGACAAAGTAGCTCTGTCCGCCGTTTTTCGGCATGAAACTCCATTTGAGACCCGTTGGAAATCCCGCACCACCCCGACCACGCAGACCGGAGTCCTTGACGATCTGTACGACATCGTCAGGCGACAGTTTTTCATCGAGAATTTTCTGCCACGCCTGATAACCACCGATTTTCAGGTAGTTTTCATACGTCCACGGCTCATCGAACTGCAGGGTCGTGTAACAAACCTGGTTCATCGGCGCCAGGGACGCAGGTATCTGTCGGTCGCTCATCGAGTTTTCCCGTTCTCCCGTTCGTCGCAGTTATCAGTCAAGCGCATCCAGAATCTCATCCACTTTTTCTGGTGTGAGCTGGGTGTGATAGACATGATCCACCTGCATCATGGGCCCACCTGCGCAGGCAGCCAGACATTCCTCTTCAACCTTCAGGTAGATCCGACCATCTTCGGTGGAATCACCCAGTTTGATACCGTACTTGTTCTGTACATGGTCGACGATAGTGTCAGAACCCATCAGCATGCAGCTGATGTTGGTGCAAATCGCTACACAATGACGCCCTACCGGTCTGGTTTCGAACATGGAATAAAAACTGGCAACCTCATAGACCGCTATGGGCGGCATATCGAGCTTGGCAGCCACGGCATCCATCAATTCAGTCGACAGCCAGCCCTGATTCTGGTGCTGAGCAATGCTCAACGCAGCCAATACCGCGCTCTGCTTTCGATCTTCCGGATAACGCGACATCCACTCTTCGATTTCATGAATCGAATGCTCATTCAGCACCGTTTCCGGAGCAGGAAGATGGACGTCAGCAGGTACAGAACTCATGAATTTTCTCCGGCAAACACGCTAGCGATCAATCTCACCGAAAACGATATCCTGGGTACCGATCAGGGCCACCACATCCGAAAGCATGTGCCCTCGGGCCATTTCGTCGAGCGATGCCAGATGAGGAAAACCCGGCGCTCTGACTTTCAGACGGTACGGTTTGTTGGCGCCATCGGAGACGAGAAAGCAACCGAACTCTCCTTTGGGATGCTCCACCGCTGCATAGGCTTCACCTTCGGGCAAACAGAACCCTTCGGTGAACAGCTTGAAGTGATGGATCAACGATTCCATGTCGCCCTTCATGTCACCACGTCGAGGTGGTGCGATCTTGTGATCTTCTGTCAGTACCGGACCTTCATTGACTCGCAACCAGTCAACACACTGCTTGATGATGCGATTGCTCTGGCGCATTTCCTCTACCCGTACCAGGTAGCGGTCATAACTGTCGCCATTGGTGCCAACGGGGATGTCAAAATCCACCTGGTCATAGACCTCGTAGGGCTGCTTCTTGCGCAAATCCCATTCGATGCCGGAACCGCGCAGCATCGGACCGGTGAACCCCAGTTGCAATGCGCGTTCGGGTGAGACCACACCGATGCCGACCGTACGTTGTTTCCAGATACGGTTATCGGTCAACAGCGTTTCGTATTCGTCGACGTATTTCGGAAATCTCTGGGTGAAGTCATCGATGAAATCCAGCATGCTGCCCTGACGGGTTTGATTGAGCTTGGCTGCTGCTGATTTGCTGGTAAATCGGGAAGCTTCGTATTGCGGCATGCGATCAGGCAGATCGCGGGCAACACCGCCCGGCCGGTAATAAGTGGCATGCATGCGCGCACCGGATACCGCTTCGTAGCAATCCATCAGATCTTCCCGCTCGCGAAAGCAGTACAGGAAGACTGTCATGGCGCCAATATCCAGACCATGAGCACCGAGCCACATCAGGTGATTCAGGATACGAGTGATTTCGTCAAACATGACGCGGATGTACTGGGCACGCAATGGCACCTCGACACCCAGCAATTTTTCAATGGCCAGAACATAACCATGTTCATTGCACATCATGGATACGTAGTCCAGCCGGTCCATGTAACCGATGCTCTGGTTATACGGCTTGGACTCAGCCAGCTTTTCCGTGCCGCGATGCAGCAGACCGATATGCGGATCGGCGCGTTCGACGACCTCGCCGTCCATCTCCAGCACCAGCCGCAATACCCCGTGGGCTGCAGGGTGCTGAGGACCGAAGTTCAGCGTGTAGTTGCGTATCTCAGGCATCGTCTTTTTTCGGGGTTTCACCAGCGACATAGCGCGAGTCTTCACGAATGACTCGCGGTACCAGTACTCGAGGTTCGATACTGACTGGTTCGTAGACTACGCGTTCCTTGACCGAGTCGTACCGCATCTCCACATTTCCAATCAATGGAAAATCCTTACGGAAGGGATGTCCGATAAAACCGTAGTCAGTCAGGATGCGGCGCAGATCCGGATGCCCGTCAAACAGGATTCCGAACAGGTCGAATGCTTCGCGCTCGTACCAGTTGGCGTTGTTCCATACGGGGATGACGGACGGTACTACAGGCATGGCATCATCAGGGGCTGCGCAACGTAATCGCAGTCTCACGTTGTGATCCAGCGACAGCAAATGATAGGCAACAAGGAACCGAGGTCTGTCGCTGGCCGGCAGTTCCAGTCCGGTATTGAAAGTCAGGCTACCGGTAGATGCGGCGTTGACGGCTCGACTGAAACTGGCTGTATTTTCAGTGTCGGTGGCCCATTCATCATGACCATAGGTCGCGTAATCAACACCAGCCAGATCGCTCAATTGCTGGAATGACAGGGTCGCATTATCGCGCAGCTCGGTAGCTACAGCGACAAGATCGGCCGGTGCCACATCCATGACAATCAGATCAAGGGAGTGCTGGATACTGGCATTATCGGGAAATGCTGCCTGTAGAGCTTCCAGCATGTTCTGTTCACGAGTTGCCATGGTGATCAGCGCGCAATGGTGTTGGTGGTGCGAATCTTGTTCTGCAATTGCAGAATTCCGTAGAGCAGCGCCTCCGCTGTCGGTGGACAGCCGGGCACATAGACATCTACCGGTACGATGCGGTCGCATCCGCGGACCACTGCATAGGAATAATGATAGTAGCCGCCGCCGTTGGCACAGCTTCCCATCGAGATGACCCACTTGGGATCGGGCATCTGGTCATAGACCTTGCGCAAGGCCGGAGCCATCTTGTTCACCAGGGTGCCTGCCACAATCATCACATCGGATTGCCGAGGACTGGGACGGAAGATGATGCCAAAACGGTCGAGGTCGTACCGAGCAGCCCCTGCATGCATCATTTCAACCGCGCAACAGGCGAGACCGAAAGACATTGGCCACATGGAGCCTGTTCGGGCCCAGTTGATCAACTTGTCAGCGGAAGTGGTGACAAACCCTTCCTCAAGTACGCCTTCTATACCCATGATGCTACTCCCACTCGAGTGCGCCCTTCTTCCATTCGTAAATGAATCCGATCACCAGGATGAACAGAAAGATTCCCATGGCCGCAAACGCGGTACCCGAGATGACATCCAGCGAGATTGCCCAGGGAATCAGAAAGGCGATTTCCAGATCGAAAATGATAAAGAGGATGGCCACCAGGTAGTAGCGAACGTCGAACTTCATCCGCGCATCTTCGAATGCTTCGAAACCACATTCGTAGGGGGAGTTCTTGTCTTTACCTGGATTGGACGGGCCGACCAGCCGGCCAGCTGTCAACAGCAGAATGCCCAGACCAAGACCTATCAGAATGAACAGCAACACCGGGAAATAGTTGGCTAGCACTATGGGCTCCGCATGCAACCACCCATGGGCAGCTACCTGGCTGTTTGTGGATTGAAACCTAAATAACCGTGAGCGTCGTGCCTGACGACTTGACACAACGCGGGAAACTCAACGGCTTGATTATCGCAGATATCCAACCACTTTGGCATCTAAACAGGATCGATATTTTAAACCTGCCAGACCTAATAAGCCAAAACCCCTTATGGTGCCGTCACCCGGACTCGAACCGGGACAGCTTGCGCCACTACCCCCTCAAGATAGCGTGTCTACCAATTCCACCATGACGGCATAAGGGAAAAAGGCCTGTACGGCCAGCCGAAGATGATAACGCATATCTTCGGAAAAGTGGTACTACTCAGCAGCTTTTGGCAAATCAGATTCAGTGCTCACCGCTTCTGCACCTTCCGCAGGCTCGGCAGCAACTTCACCAGGCAGATCGGTTACAGCCGCAGGCGCATCACTTTGAACGCCACCCGGCAAATCCGTGGATACAGCAGGTGCCTCTTCTACAAGCCCGGGTACATCGGTAACAGAGCGAACCGAACCATCACGATGTGCCGCCAGGTAAAACAGGAAAATACTCGTCGCAAAGAACAATGCGACCAGAATGGTCGTGGCTCGAGTCAGAAAGGAGGCCGAACCGCGCGCACCGAACACAGTAGCCGAGGCACCACTGCCGAACGCTGCACCCGCATCAGCACCCTTGCCATGCTGAATGAGCACCAGACCGATAACACCAACGGCCAGAACCACGTGAATTACTAACGCCAGGGATTGCATACTTGATCAAATATCTCTTGGATTCCGCCTTCAGGAGGCAGATTTTTCGACTGTAGAGGCCGCAGCCTCACAAATGGCCAGAAAGGACGTTGCGTCCAGCGCAGCTCCACCGATAAGACCGCCATCGATGTCTGCCTGACCAAAAAGACTGGCCGCGTTGTCGGCCTTGACACTTCCTCCGTAGAGGATGCGCAATTCATTACCGATATCCGCGTCCAGCGATGAAATTTTCTGGCGAATCAGTGCATGTACAGCCTGGGCTTCATCGGGAGAGGCCGTCTTTCCAGTACCAATGGCCCAGACTGGCTCGTATGCCACGACCATCTGCCGAAATATCTCGATACCACCCGCCTCAAGCACTGCATCAAGCTGCGCCGCAATGACGGATTCAACCTGCCCCGCCTCACGCTCTTCCAGCGTTTCCCCAACGCACAGCACAGGTGTCATATCTGCCTTCTGCACGGCCAGACATTTCACTGCAACCTGCTCACTGGTTTCATGAAACAGTGCGCGACGCTCGGAGTGACCGAGAATCACGTACTCGCAACCGAACTCCTGCAGCATGTCGGCAGATACTTCACCGGTAAATGCGCCGGATTCGGCTTCGGAGCAGTTTTGCGCACCGAGATGAACCGGAGAGTTACCGACCACCGCCAGCACATCGGCAAGATGTACGGATACCGGACACACAAGCACCTCGACCGGAAGGCTTGCAGCCCCATCGGATATTGCACTGGCCAGCTCGACCACGGACTTGCGTGTGCCGTTGAGCTTCCAGTTCCCTGCTATGAGTGGCTGGCGATTGGCCAAGACTAACTACCCCTATGAGTTAACCGCAGAATCATACCTTCTCGGTGGCTCTTAGTCCAGTGCATCGCCGACCACATTGGCCACACGTTGACAGATTTCCTGAACATCGTTGGCCACCTTGCCCTCGACCATGACTCGAACCAGAGGCTCGGTACCAGAAGGTCGCAACAGCACGCGTCCGTTTCCAGCCAGATCCTGTTCGGCTTGTCGAACCGCCGCCTGTATCACTTCGTTTTCATCCAGGTTGACCTTCTTCGCGACCGGCACATTGAGCAGCACCTGCGGATAGAGCTTCATATCGGCCCGAAGACCTTCGAGTGTCTCCCCCGTTGATCGCATGACTGCCAGAACAGCCAGAGCCGCCACGATGGCATCACCCGTGGTGACACGATCCAGGCAGATGATATGCCCGGAATTCTCGCCACCCAGCTCCCAACCACGCTCACGCAGCAGCTCCATGACGTAACGATCGCCAACGCCCGCTCGCGCAAAAGGAATACCCAGGCCGTCAAAGGCATGTTCCAGCGCCAGATTGGTCATCAGCGTACCGGCAACACCACCCTTGAGTGTGCCTGCCTCCTGACGCGCCTTGGCCAGCACGTAGAGAATCTCATCACCATCGACTATCTCACCACGGTGATCCACCATGATGAGTCGATCACCATCGCCATCGAGAGCTATCCCCACATCGGCTCGTTCCAGCAGGACGTGGGCGCGCAGGTTATCAGGCGCTGTTGCGCCGCACTCCTTGTTGATGTTCATGCCGTTGGGATCAGCCCCCACAGCCACGACATCGGCACCCAGCTCATCGAAAACTTCACGGGCAATGTGATAGGCCGCGCCATTGGCGGTATCAACAACGATCTTCATGCCGTCGAGACGCAACGAGGATGGAAATGTGCTCTTGCAGAACTCGATATAACGACCAGACGCATCTTCCACGCGACGCGCTCGCCCCAGATCCTTTGAATCGACTGTCGTCATTTCCTGCTTCATCATGGCCTCGATCTCCAACTCCAGCTCGTCCGGCAGCTTGGTGCCTTCAGTGGAGAAGAATTTCAGACCGTTGTCGTAGAAGGGGTTGTGAGACGCACTGATCACGATACCGGCCGCAGCGCGAAATGTACTGGTCAGATAGGCCACTGCCGGTGTCGGCATGGGGCCGAGCATGCGACTGTTGATGCCCGCTGACGCGAGGCCAGCCTCCAGAGCGGATTCGAAAAGATAACCCGAGATACGGGTATCCTTGCCGATCAGTACCTCACGGTTGCCTTTCGACGCCAGCACCTTGCCTGCCGCCCAGCCGAGCTTCATGACTGTTTGAGCAGTCATGGGGTATTGCCCGACGCGGCCACGGATGCCGTCGGTACCAAAAAATTCTCTTGCCATTGTCTTCGGTCCAGTTATTCAGCTATTGGCACTCTTGAACAGCCTGTAATACTGCCAGCGCCTGCACGGTAGGTGCCACATCATGCACGCGCACAATCGATGCGCCACGCTCAACACAAAGCAGCGCAGCGCTCACGGACGCCGCCACCCGGTCCGTGGAATCGCTACCCAGAATCTGGGCAAACATACGCTTCCTCGACAGACCTACCAGCAATGGCGAATTACCACACAACCCGGAAAGATGCTTGAGCAGCGTCAGGTTATGCGCCAGCGTCTTGCCAAACCCGAAACCCGGGTCCAGCAGAATCTGAGACGCATCCATGCCCGCATCGACACAAGCCTGGCGGCGCTGTATCAGGAACTCCGCCACTTCGGAAACGACATCTTCGTAAACCGGTTCCTGTTGCATGGTGCGAGGCTGACCTTGCATATGCATCAGACATACCGGAAGTGCAGAATGCAGAGCGGCTTCCATCGCACCCGGCTCGCGCAAGGCCCTGACATCGTTGATGATGCCCACGCCGTGAGCCGCACCTTCACGCATCACGGCAGCCTTGCTGGTATCCAGCGAAACGATGGTGTCGAAGCGACTGTTGATGCCCTCTACAACAGGCAGCACACGGTCCATTTCTTCCTGTTCGGAGACATCAGCAGCTCCCGGACGCGTCGACTCTCCACCGATGTCGATAATGTCCGCACCTGCGGCGAGCATGACTTCAACCTGCTCCAGCGCCTTGCCCAGCGTATCGAAGCGCCCGCCGTCGGAAAAGGAATCGGGCGTGACATTGAGAATGCCCATGACCCGAGGCCTGTCCAGACTCAGTAATTGTCGGCCACAGCGGAGTACGGAATGCACTATCAGAAAAAGTCCGGAGGGAAACGAGAAGAAGGCCTGCCAGAACAAAGACAGACCTTCGAATTTCTCACATCAAGAAGAGGTCATGACCGGGGGATCGAACGATCACCCCGGGAGCGATATCAATGCAGACTTGGCGTTGGATCAGCCGCATCGTCGTCCGCAGACTTGTCTTCTGAATCCGCTGACTTGTCGTCAGCCTGATTACTGGACTTGTCGTCGGATTTGGCAGATGGCTTGCCTGTAGCAGATTTGCCACTGGAGTTATCACCACCCCAGTCTGCTGGAGGTCCCGGCTCGCGACGGTCCATCAGTCGATCAATCTGACCGAGATCGATGGTCTCGTACTTGAGCAGAGCTTCCGACATCGCATGCAGGATATCCATGTTGTCCTTCAGGATCTTCTCCGCAGCCTGGTAATTGTCGTCAATCAGCTTGCGAATCTCCTGGTCGATGGATTGCACTGTGTCACCTGACATGGGGTTCTGCTTGGAAGAAGAACGGCCCAGAAAGACTTCGCCCTCTTCTTCGCTGTATGCCAAAGGACCCAGCTTGTCGGACAGTCCCCAGCGCGTCACCATGTTACGAGCGATTTCGGTGGCACGTTCGATATCGTTCGATGCCCCCGTTGTCACCATGTCCTCACCAAAGATCAGCTCTTCGGCAATTCGACCACCGTAAAGCGTGGCGATCTGGCTTTGCAACTTGCGCTTGCTGTGGCTGTATCGATCCTCTTCCGGCAGGAACATGGTGATACCCAGCGCCCGACCTCGTGGAATGATACTGACCTTGTAGACAGGATCGTGCTCGGGAACCAGCCGACCCACGATGGCGTGACCAGCTTCGTGATACGCGGTGAGCTTCTTTTCCTGATCGTTCATGACCATGGACTTGCGCTCGGCGCC
>CBDUIJ010000073.1:0-19511 GCA_965367215.1 uncultured Granulosicoccus sp. | reverse complement strand
TCATCGCAGCATCCGGCATCGGGAAGTGGATAACGGACTCGAAACGTCGCATAAATACCTCATCGATATTTGCATGCCTATTACTGGCAAGGATGACAACGCCCGGATAATCCTTAATGCGCTGCAGCAGGTAGGAGACTTCCTGATTCGCATATCGATCATTGGATGAGCTTGTTTTCGTACGTTTGGCAAACAGGCTGTCTGCCTCATCGAAAAACAGTATCCAGTGACGCTTCTCGGCAGCATCGAATACGGCCGCCAGATTCTTTTCGGTTTCACCGATGTACCTGGATACAACCATGGACAGATCGATACGATAGACGTCAATGCCGGCAGTGGCGCCGATCAGCATCGTGGTCAGTGTCTTGCCGGTACCCGGCGGACCATGAAACAGACTGCGAAAACCGGGCTTGAGGGGTCGGCCGTGCCCCCAATCCTTCGAAGTTGTCTCCGAGCTCATTATCCAGGCATTCAATTTCCTGATCTCGGCGAGCACCCCGGGCGCCAGAACCAGGTCGCTCCAATCAAGTCGGGTTGTAATGAGATGAGCAGGAAAGTTGCTCGTCTGCATCAGAGAGCTACGGACAGTACCGCTTGTCGCGTGCCTCAGAGCTTCCGTATTTTCAGCAAGACTGGCCCTCAACAAAGGTTCTGCAATTTTCAACCGCTCGATCTGGAGAGTGCCGTGAGCATTGAAGAATTTCTCGGCGTCCAGTGGGTTCATCGCCAACTCGCTTGCACAACGCGTCTCATCTGTCATCGATTCTCAGTCGCCTCGTTCAAGGGGATTGCAGGCAACCCCCCATGGTCTTCAGCCGGAACATCGTATCAAGGCAAGGCCAGCTCTTCTGCCTCGAGCACTTCTGCAACTTCCTGAACCAACTCCCTGGCATCCAGTGGTTTGTGCAACAGCCTGCAGCCAGTCTTCCTGACAGTCTGCAATATCGACTTCGACGTGTCCCCTGTCACGATGATAGCCGGGATACACCTGCCAAAATGATTGCGCAGCATCTGTATCGCCGCAACGCCGGTTTGCTCGTACTTCAAGCGATAATCCACGATCATGATATCGGGTTCCATCGATTTTTCTGACAACAAGTCGATTGCCTGCTCTGGTGATTCTGCCGCTGTCGTATGACACTGGTAGGCATCCAGGATCAATGTCAGTGCGTCGCGGATATGAGGTTCATCATCGATGAACAGAATGCGATTACCTCTCAGGCTCTGGTAGCGTAGCGGTGGACTGGCATGTGTGGCATCGTCGAGGTTCCCCAATGGTACGTTGACGCTGAACGTACTGCCCTGTCCCACCACTGATTGAAGACGAATGCCTGTCTGCAGCAGTTGCGCCATCTTGCGCACAATAGCCAACCCCAGCCCCATACCGCCTGTTGATTGTCTCAGGCTGGCATCCAGCTGGTAGTACTCCGAAAATATGGCGTCATACTGTGTTTCCGGAATGCCGGGGCCGGTGTCACTGACGTCGATGATCAACTGTCCCATCTGTTCTCGGCAACGAACCGTTACGGTCCCTTCATGCGTATGCGTAATCGCGTTCTGTAACAGATTCCTGAGAATTCTTCCGAACAGTACAGGGTCTGTATGGACAACGGCATCGGATAGCTCCACTGACACTTCCAGTGACCTGGCTTCACCCAATTGCATGAATTCATCACGAATGCTGATCAACATGTCGCGAATGGAGAAGGTCTGGAATGAGACCTCCACAATGCCGGCATCCAGTCTGGATATGTCCAGCAGACTGTTGAACAATGAATTGAGTGAATCACTGGAATGGCGAATCTTTCGCACGATGGCCAGATCATCCTCCTTGGTGATGCGTCTCTCGAGTACGGCCAGAAACAGTCCGAGCGCGTGCAATGGCTGCCGCAGGTCGTGGCTGGCAGCGGCAAGGAACTTGTTCTTGGCAGCTATGGCCTGCTCTGCAATCTTGCGGTGTTGCTCTGCATTGAGCTTGGCTTCTGTCACTCGCCTCAACATGAGGTTGCGTGACTTCAGATTGCGCTCGGCCAGTACCCGGTCAGTAATGTCACTGACCACCACCAGCAGTGCGTAGATCTCTCCCTGGAAATTGCGCAAGGGTACACGCACGGTTCGTTTGTAGCGTCGTTCAACAGCGAATGCCCGCCAGTCCCTGTTCTCCTCGGACGCCGCCTTGCCGGATGCAATGACGGCATCATCCTGCGCCCAGAATCCGGTGCTACCGGTCTCCGGATTGCCAAGCACGGCTTGCGCATCGGTACCGATTTCCAGATCGTTCCTGCCGATGATGTCGCTCTTGGGTCGGCTGACTATCTGCGCGAAGTCATCACTGATCGCCAGGAAGCGATGATCAAGATCCTTGATGATGACCCAGTCGCGCAGCTGGTCAACGACCTGACCCAGGAGCCGGGTTTCCGGCTGCGCGGAGGTGTGCGCTCTCAGCGGGACCTGGAACCGCTGAATCAGCCGTTGCAGGCGCCAGCGAAATGCCGTTGAACGAAGGTCATCCAACGCAACGAATTCATCAACCTCAGGGACGTCCGGGCCATCGTCAATGAACTGACAAGAATCCACCACGGCAATCGAAGGTGTCCGCTCGAAGGTCTGCTGCGGCAAGGCAGCCTGGTGTGGGTTCAGTTGTCGACAGTCCAGAATGCAGACGTCGTGGTGGCCTGCGTCGAGATTGATCAGTGCTGGAATGTGACAGATCTTGCCTGCAGATCGCAATGCGTTGACGATTTGTTCATCGCAATCTTCTAGTACGGCGATCCTGAACACACGATCTCCTGACTGAAACTCGACCCGATAGCGGATCCGTTGCTGCTGGCAGGATAGCGTATATCCAGTCACTTTCACAGCAATTCGGATTACGGGAAGTCTCACAGTGATCGCTGTCGATCAGCGTATGATCTACCGGGTATTTTCCAACGCGGACAGGGCAAGTCAATGTGGGCGGCAATTCGTGGATCATGGTCACTGTTCGTCGGCATGATCTTTCTCATGGTCAGCAATGGCCTGCTCACCACCCTGCTCACCCTCAAGGCAGACGGACTCGGCTTCAGTGACTCGGCCATCGGTCTGGTGCAATCCGGCTACCCGGTAGGGGCACTGCTGGGTTGCGTGATCGCGCCGCGCCTGATCATGCGCGTGGGTCATATACGCATATTTGCAGCGCTTGCCTCCATTGCCAGTGCCGCCGCACTGATGCACCTGGTGACCACGGATCCCTGGAGCTGGGGCGCCATGCGTCTGCTTACCGGGTTCTGTTTTTCCGGGCTGTATATCGTTGCCGAGAGCTGGCTGAACAGTAGTGCCGACAACGAAAATCGGGGAAGCCTGTTGTCGGTCTACTTTGTGGTGCAGACCGGTGGAGTCGCTCTCGGACAGCTGCTACTCAATGTTTCCAACCCGGATGGAATCCTGTTGTTTGTGGTGGTATCCATTCTGATTTCGTTTTCACTGGTTCCCATGCTTGTATCTGACGATGCCATACCACCCTATGAAATACCGGAGCGAGTCACCTTCATCAGTCTCTTTCGACTCTCGCCGATGGGATTGACCGGCAGCTTTCTCAACGGCATCTCTCAGACGACGCTCTATGTGGCACTGGCACTCTACGGTAGCTCGCTGGGAATGGGACAGGCCGCCATCGGGGGACTGATCGGCAGCATGACTTTGGGCGGCATGCTGTTCCAGTTTCCCCTTGGCAAGATCTCGGACATGATGGACAGGCGACTGCTCATCGCCGGAATTCCTGGCCTGTCCATTCCGATCTGCCTCGTGCTGGCCAATCTGGACAATCCTGCACACAATCTGATCTGGGTATACCTTCTGGTGGGCTTGCTGGGTGGCTTGACACTACCCGTGTATTCCATCTGCATGGCCCATATGAACGATCACCTGAATCGTTCTCAGGTGGTCGCAGCCAGCGGTACGCTGGTGTTGATTCTGGCATCCGGCATGACGCTCGGCCCTACCCTGGGTGGATTCGCCATAGAACATTTCGGCCCTGAAGGCATCTTCTACCTGCTGTCCATCACCGCGGCTCTGACGGTCATGACTGCGCTGTTCAGGCTGTGGAGCAGTCCGGCTGTCGTTCAGAATCGGGCAAATGCGGTCGCGGTATCTGCCAACCTTACGCCGGAGGCAGCCACGCTGTACCCCAAGGCTTCCGAGTAGGCGTACTTCAACGAGTAGTTCTCTGCACCGCACGAGTCGCATCTCGGCCACGACGCAACATCGCATGGGGCCAAAGACGATCAGCGATTCAAGGCGACAGGGTATTTGCTGTTTGAGTACGAATTCGCAAACTGGCGAAGTGTTCCCGGTTGAATTCTGTTTACTGCTTAACGTTCCACTGGCTCTTGCCGTAAAGACAAGGGCACGGCCATCGGCGGTCCTGCGATGTTGCTCCCCCGACAATAAACAGGAACTGACAATGGTTGCAAAAGCCCTACAGCTGATGTTCTTCTGGCGCAGAAACAACGTGCCCAGCATTGCATTCAAATCTGCTTTCTGGGGGCTTGTTGCCTGGTTTGCCGTGGGCATGTTCACCAACGTCAGACTCGCCCTGATTGCTGCCGCGGTGATAGCAGGCATGAGCGCGATCAAATATGCGCTTCATGCTCGCAAACAAACCAGAAAGCTGATGCAGATGTGCGATGGCGACCTGGAAAAACTCGCTGCACTGCAGGCAAAACTCAACACTCCCGGTATGGCTGGCAACCTCATGCGGGAGATGCTGAACGCCGAGATGGACGATGATGACGAGCATGAAGACGATGCGCCTTTGTCGGAAGAGCAGCGCAAGGTCAACATCGACACGAGCACTTTGCTGATACAGAAAATGATCACCTTGACCAGGCAGGCTGAGCTGTCCACTGATGCCGAATGCCAGGAGATCGAGCGCACCTTGTTGGAAGAATATGCCTCTGGTGACTACCCCTTGGAGCTTGCCGATGTCATCGCGGCCTGTCTGCCTGACAATACACTCAGTGTCTATACGGAGGATTACATCAATGAGGATGATCATGCAGCTCTGGTCGAAGAATTCTCGGCAGCCACCAACGGGTGCTGGGTGATCGAGGATTGCACCTCCTCCTACGATGAAGAAGCGGACGACTGGGTGGTATCGTTCAAGGACGAAGGCAAGGTGAAGACCTGGCGATTCAAACAGCAGCGTGATGAATTGAACGAGAACTTCTTTCATCAGGTGATCAACTACACGCAATCCAGGTCCGGTTATACAGTGACCATTCTGGACAACGACGAGGCGATCAGTCTGGTTTGTCTGCCGCAAGGCATGTATGACGCCCTGAATGAGGGTATGGCCGCCCAGGCTGCCTGATTCGTGTTCAACCTTCCCTGGTATGCCTGGCTCAACGTCCTTGCATTGCCGGGGCTGTGGGTGTTCCTGATGTTCGATTGCGCCGTGCAAGGCAAGCCGCGCTGGTTTCGTCAGTTCACAACGGTATCGATGGTGGCGTGTGTGGTCTGCCTGTTTCTTTACTGGAACCCGGCGCTCAATGTCTTGTTCTCTCCATTGCAGTATGCGTTGATTGTACTCATTGCCCCGTTGACCATCTGGTTATTGGGAACCAGTTCCTTGCAGCTTCTCGCCGGTCTGCTCACAGGGTTCTCTGGTGATAGCGACGGCGTGAAAGCACACCCTTTCTCCGGCCAGTCGGGCCATCAGTTCAAGGTGGATGACGACGACATTCACCTTGATGGGGGAATTGACAAAAATGGGGGTGACCAGCGGCGTGGCGAATCCATTGCTGCACTGTTCTCCAGAAATGCAACGCTGGATGAGTCAGTCGGCGCGGTTGTGTCGCTGATTGGTGCTCAGGAGTCTGTCTACTCGACGGGGTCGCTGGTCGCGCTGCAGCTGGTCCAACTGACAGCCATGGGGCTTCTGCTGCTGCCGCCACTGATTCTGAGTCTTGATCTGATTCAGTGAAGCACGATGTCCTGGTGCATCGGTGCATAGATGGCGAGCAGGCGATTCTGCACGCCCTGATCAATGTCATTGCTGTCCATTGCCCGCATCAGCGCCTCGACAATGGCATTGAACTCCACCCGAGTGATCTTCATGCCCGCATGCGTCTGCCGCATGTCATCGCCGGTGTAGGTACAACCACCGCCCGTCTCCATGCACATCTGTTCCACCATCATGCGATGGAATCGTCCGATGTCCGAATTCCGGTAGCGTCCCTTTATGCGTTGGTCAGCCGCAATCTCTCGAATGAAATCATTGGTCAGTTGCTCGACACCCGTTTCACCGCCGAGCTCCTCATAGAGCGTTCGCTCAGAAGAAGCAGTCGGTGTCACGGAGCAAGCGCTTAGATGAAATACGATGAACACGCTCATGATCAGCGCCTTGAGACACTGCGGGTAAAACGGCGTGACCGAAGATTCTGCTTGAATGTCAGTGCGCATCTCTATTGGCTCACTTGCAATGATACGTAGAGTCCCGTCTGATCATCGAATCCCGTGATCGACCCGAGGTCTGACCAGGCTGCAACCACCGAGACTCGCTTGTTGGGAAACCAGCCGACGAAAACGTCATACCAATCGTCTTCCCTGGCAAAACCGAGATTATCCGGCTTTTGCCGATATTCCATACCGAGCACCCATTGACGTGTCAGAAACAAGCCGGCGCTCAGCTCTGCCATCAGTTCAAGGCGATTTCCCTTGTCACCGCCAAAGCCCAGCAAGCCACCCTGGTTGGCTTTTGTCGCTCGCAGTGTCGTGTTCAGAAAGAACGAGCGGTGGAATGGACCATCCAGCCAGAGCTTGCTCGCTGCCAGATACACATCAAGGCCATTGTCATCCCGCGCACCCACACTGCTCGGAATCGTGAAGGTATCGTTTTTCTTGTACTGCAGACCCAGTGTCAGCTGCGGCATGCGCGAAAAGATCAGATCACCGTTCAAGCGCAGTTTCGCGCCGATGATCGTCTGCTCCAGTTCTTCACCGGGCACCACATTGTCGATGTCGAAGCGCTGCTTGCCAATGGATAACTCCACCCGGTTATGCAGCGACACCGCAGCTCCATAAGCCTGTAGTGAAAAGTCATCGGGTTGAACCTGCGTGATCCAGGCTGCAGCACCAAACTCCTGATCTTCGCCGTAACCAGCCAACATGGCCCAGGGCACGATCCCGCCGCCGGCCGCCCCTTCTACGGTCATCGCCCCGCCGGTAGCGATCAGCCTGCCACCGGGGGCTGCCTGGCTCGGTGCAGCAACTGCGGCAAGGATCAGACACAACGACAGTGTGCGGATGATCGGAGTCATCTGTTCGATCCTCTCAAGGGCTTGTATTGACGGTCAAGCGACGAATCGAAGCAAGTATCAAGCCCGGTGTTCATTCGTCAAAACCGTTAACAGGCAGCCCGCGTGCCGAAGTTGGTCTGCATCGTGCGATACACCAAAGGCACAGATTCCGACATCCGATTGCCAGTGACAATCGTGATGTCATCTGCAAAGAGAACCCTTGCGCCCATGCACCACGAGAATTCATCAGGACGAACCGCTTGATCCGTCTGCTTTCGACTTTCCGTGCTCTACAGCAGGCCTCCGAACAGCTTGACGCAGAGGCGCCCACGCCGGAGATGCTCAAGGGCATTATCGAGGCAGGTCTGGTCAGACCCGCCGAGAACGAATTGCTCTCCTACTGGTTTGCCCGGTACCTGTCTGTTCGCCATTCGTTGTGGAACCTGATCGATGACTGCGTGGCTTCAGCTGACAGGCAGACGCATGCCCTACCCGATGAAGATGTCTGGTCGCATTTTGTCATCGCCTATTCTGCCGCCTGCCTGCTGGTCAGGAACGATCAACAGTTTCTGTTCAGCATCGCTGGACACAGTGTGCTGCAGAGGAAGTTCAACGAAGCCGTTGTCGAGTACCGTATTCCCCGCAAGCAGTACACCACGATATTCTGCGCATTCGTCAATGGTCGCGATGCCTTGCGAATATACGATGCCATCCATGATGCAAGGAAGAACCGAGCCATGCTCGAACAACTGCGGCATCACCCTGTGATTGGTGAACTGGCGGCAGAGCTACCTACATTCGAAGCCTGGCTGGCACCGAGCAAGCGCACCTATCTACAGCGGGTGCTGGCCTACACCAGCCACAAGTGGCGTCGAAAAGGCATTGTCGCCCTGAACAACATGCTGTCGAAAGCGGTCGAGAATGCGGGTCGGGCTGCATCCGAGATTCAGCTCCCCCTGGAAAAACGCGTGCCTCCGCAATTGCGTGAGCAGATGACCCGTCAACTCGAACCGGGCGATGTACTGGTGACGCGGCACGACACCGCATTCACCAATCTGTTCATACCCGGGTTCTGGCCGCATGCAGCCCTGTACGTCGGAACCGTCGAACAGAGAAATGCCCTGGGGATGGATGTACAGCCTGATATGGCCACGAGGTGGTCTGGCCGGAAGTGCGTTCTCGAAGCCCTGAAGGATGGCGTACGCTTTCGTCCCATCGAGGAGACGCTGGCCGTTGATAATTTTCTGGTCCTGCGTCCCAACCTCGACAAGGCGCAAATCCGGCAAGGCATCGAGAGAGTGATTCGTCATGAAGGCAAGTTGTACAACTTCGATTTCGATTTTTTCAGCTCTGACCGACTCGTTTGTTCGGAGGTGATTTATCGCGCCTTCGACGGTCTGGGTGATATCAACTTCCCGCTGGCCCGAAGAGCTGGCCGCTACACACTGTCACCCGAGGACCTTGTCAACTTCGCCATTGATACGGAGGCCATGCAGATCATGGGAATCTACGGCGTGGAGTCCAGTCGTTCTGAATACACGACAGGCTCCTGGGCCAGAGAACTGGCCATACGCAGTGTCACTGGTAACCAACTGACAGGTTGATCAGAGGATTCCTGGCGCACGTGTGGGAGCGCCCCTTTTTTACATGGGCGTTCGTGTAACGTAGGGGGATGTTATCAAGTCAGTGCATCATCATTCACCTCCTTCCCAACCCCATCCTCAGCCCCAAAATCCATGAATCCTGATTCTGCATTTCGACAAATTCCGTTGGTGTGGCTCGTCGTTGCAATCATGGTCGGCGGGATGCTCTACCTGCTCTCACCAATCCTCACTCCATTCCTGATGGCTTTCATCGTGGCCTACCTCGGTGAGCCCGTGGTCCGTTCACTGGAAAACTGGAAACTGCCACGCTGGGCTGCCATCCTCACAGGATATCTGCTTATTCTGAGTGTCGTGGGAGCACTCGTGCTGTTGATACTGCCACTGGCGCAGGAGCAACTCGAACAACTGATAGAGAAGGCACCCACCTACAAGTCGGCGCTGCTCGGCTATCTGCAGCCCGTACTGGACATCTGGCATTCCTACGGTGGATCGAGCCAGGGTGCCGACTCACAGCAAGGCGATGGCGAATCGGCTGGTGCTGTCGTCGGGCTCGCCAAGGATGCGGTCCCGCAGGCCGGTGATGCCGTTGGCAAGGCTGTCAATGCGGTCGCCCGCTCAGGCATGGCTGTCGCCAAGACGCTCATGAACATCTTTCTGGTGCCGGTACTCGCCTTCTATCTGCTGCGTGACTGGGACAAACTGCGACACCAGACGCTACGACTGGTACCGGCGCGCTATCGCGACAAGACCAGAGTGGTTGCCAAGGACGTCGATGAGGTGCTGCAGGGCTTCCTGTGGGGCCAACTGCTGGTCATGACAAGTCTGGCGGTCATGTACTCGGTCGGATTGTGGCTGATCGGCCTGGAATTCGGATTGCTGATCGGCGTTATTGCCGGCCTGCTCAGTGTGGTGCCCTACCTGGGCACCGTCACCGGTCTGGTGCTCGCCGCCATTGCCATGGTAGTGCAGACCGGAGAATGGCAGCAGCTGTGGATGGTCGGCCTGGTCTTTGGCGTCGGACAGTTCATCGAAGGCAATATCCTTACGCCAAAACTGGTTGGTGACAAGATCGACCTGCATCCGGTCGTCGTGATATTCGTGGTGCTTGCAGGCGGTCAGTTGTTTGGCCTCACCGGCATACTGCTGGCGCTGCCGGTCGCCGCCGTCGTCTGGGTGATCATCAAGCGAACGGTTGGAACCACGCCGTCGGATGAGCCGCTGAATAACTGACAAGCACAGGCACTCAGGTTATCGTCGCAGCGTCCTCGGTGCACTGCGCCTCGGCTATCGTCTGTGACCCGCCCTGTGGCGTCATATCCACCTCTTCATCCCACACACGCGATAACAGCAATTTCATCCTCGCAGGATCAATATCCACCGGCATCTGGCGCGTGACGATCGTCTGCCATTGCCCGGTTTGCCATTCGCTCACAGCAAACTCGAATACATAATCGTCCTGTATCCCCATGCGGAGGTCTGACAGCACGAGCACGTCATCGCGCACCGACAGCGCAAAGGCACCTTTGGTGAACCAGTCCATCCGTTGCACCGGCCAACTGGCAAGCCACTCTTCGCAGCCCCGTTTTCCATTGTCATGGCTGTCCATGGCGATGAGCGCCTCGTCATCCAGCAACGAGCTGTAACCTTCGAGGTAGCGCTCATCGCTGACCACGACCACCCGCCATAGCAGGGACAGAGGAAATGGCGCGACCAGGATGTGATCGGCCTCGATGTCATTCCTGGCAAGCGTCGCTGTCACGCGTTGATGGATCGTGTACTGAGCAAGAAGCGTCCAGCCCAGATAAGTGGTGCTGATCAACAATCCTGCCATGACAATCGCTCTGGCCTGAAACCAGTCTCGTCGACAGGCGATGGCTACACCGACAGCCAGAGGCAGGGTATAGACAGGATCGATGATGAACACGGAGCCCCAGGCGGTAGGCGGCATACCAAGCGGCCACCATAGCTGTGTGCCATAGACCGTAAATCCGTCGAGCAAGGGGTGGGTAATCAGAACAAGCCAGATGCCCAGCCACCACCGGCTATAAGGCATATCAGCCTTCGACATGAAGCGCTGGCACAGCCAGGCCAGTGGAAAACTGAACAAGGTCAGCATGAACAGGGAATGGCTCCAGCTACGATGGTAGGTGAAGCTCTCAATGGCATCCGCGTAGGGTACCAACACGTCAAGATCGGGCAACGTACCCACCACCGCGCCGAGCAGCAGAGCCCGCTTTCCCAGCTTCTGTCCAAGCGTGACATGTGCAATGGACGCACCGAGAACGATCTGCGAGATAGAATCCATACTGTTCTGGAATGCGGGTTGACGGTAGTTATCAGTCCTGCCTGATACGTAGGCAACTACCATGAGGACCATGCCTGACGCATGGACAAGGAGCTCAGACGATTTGCAAATTCTTCAATTCGCGGGAGTCTGGCACCTGCGGGTTGTAATTTCCATACTCAACGATCGAAAACACTCTCTCACGAGGCAAGGCCATCAACTCGATACAGCAACAAGAACGCCAACGCATGCAGAGACTGGCACGTCTGATGGATAGTTCCATCAGATTGCCGGGTGGATTCAGGATCGGGCTGGACGGCATCATCGGCCTTGTGCCGGGTATCGGCGATGCCGTTGGCCTGTTCATCTCCAGCTACCTGATAGGCAAGGCCGCTACTCTGGGTGCATCAAGATTGGTACTGGCCCGCATGGTCGGCAATGTGCTGATGGAGACCGCCTTGGGCAGTATTCCGGTGGTAGGAGACCTGTTCGACTTCGTGTTCAAGGCGAATAACCGGAACATGCAATTGCTGTTCAGCCACCAGGAAGATGCTCCACTGACGAAGAAGCGCAGCCTCTGGTGGATGATCGGTTTCATGCTACTGCTGTTGGTCTGCGTCGTTATCGTACTGAGCCTGCTGTGGCTCCTGTTGAGCGCCATTGCTCGTGTACTGTTCTGAGCGCTACCGGCGTTGTTGAAATCGCAACTACGCGGCTGTTCTTTCCAGAAAGAATCTGACCATCTCCACGGAGGCGTCCGGGCCCTGTGCGTCGGTGTAGGAGCCATCCGAGTTGCCACCCGACCAATTGTGCCCGCCATCGATGAGACGCCAGTATTCGCAGGCTGCCCGCTCCGGCATGACTTCAGCGGCATAGGTTGTCACCACGCTTTGTCGTCCGGTGTCAGTGGCGTGTGTCAGCGAGGTGGTTTGCCAGTTGGCAGCCCCTGACCTTGCCGTCTGTTTCTCCAGCCAGTTATCCACGATGCGGTCCGCATTGGCGCAATTGACGGTTCTATCCTGATCACCGTGAAACACGATCAGTGGCGTGTGGTAGCTGGCCTCCTCGGCACGCATTTCAGGTGTTTCGTCAGCCTGGACGGCATCCGATGATGCCCTGCTCGCGGCAGCACCACCGGGCGATATCGATTTGCCTGCGGCAGATTTACGCATCAGGTTGAACGCTTCCATCATTGATGTGGCAGCTCCGCTGGGCAGACCTGAATGCACCCCTACTGCGGCGTACAGCTCTGGATACTGCTCCGCCATGATCAATGCCATGGCGCCACCAGCCGACAGACCTGCGACGAATACAAGCTTGGGGTCGATCGGGTGGCTGTCCATGATCTGTCGCGTCAGCGCACTCAGTGCGGCTGGCTCGCCACTGTCACGTATCTGGTGTTTCGGTACAAACCAGTTCCAACAGCTGTTGGCATTGGCTGACGACGATTGAGTAGGATAGATGACGTACATGCCCGCTGCCTGCGCAATGGCGTTCATCTGCGTACCGGTGGAGAAATCCTGAGCATCCTGACCGCAGCCGTGAAGCATCAATAACAGCGGTGCCGGATCGTCACTCACTCGGTCTGGTACAAACAACTTGTAGTGCAAGGAGAGGCTGTCCAGGCTGTAGACCCCGTCTGCGAATACCGCTTCCAGAGCGTCTGATGATGACGAAATATCGTTTTCTGCAAGTTTCGAGCTGTTCACGAGGAATACCTCCATGGCGACTCTCGCCGCCGGGAGATGCTCGAGCATCGAGTCGGAATATACCGACGAATGACTTGAATGAGCTGCCCCCGGGGCGTGAGACATCGGGTTACCTGTAACTGCAGCACGTTTCTCGCCAAAAGATCCGAATTCCGGCGTTGTTGGCCCGTTTATTACCCTGTTACCTGCCGTTTACCGGGTCGCCACGTGAATCTGCGCGAACGTCAGACTCCCCTATCCGGCTGTCTGGCCAAGGCAATTCTTGACTTTCTGCACCAGGCTGGCAATCGAGAAGGGCTTCTGCAGGAAATTCACACCCTCTTCGAGAATGCCCTGATCAACAATGACGTCATCGGTATAACCGGATATGAAGAGTACGCTGATGCTGGGCTGTAGCTCGACAACCTTGTCATACAGTTCTCGTCCATTCATGTCAGGCATGACGACATCGGTGAGCAGAAGATCGATTTCCGGGTTCTCTGCGGCCAGTCTGAGGCCATCAGCAACGTCCTGTGCCTCCAGCACCGTATAACCATAGGCCTCCAGGCCCTCACGCAATATGTTGCGCACCATCGTTCCATCTTCCACCAGCAGGATCGTTTCCGTGCCCAGCTCCAGAGTGGCAGCCGGTGCAGACCTGCCACGCTCGGGCACGGCACATTCGGCATGATGCAGGTATACCTTGAAGGTGCTGCCCACGTTCGGTTCGCTATGAACCAGAACATTGCCACCGTGTTGCTTGACGATTCCATAAACGGTGGCCAGACCAAGGCCTGTCCCCTTGCCCTGTGTCTTGGTGGTGAAGAAGGGTTCGAATATCTTCTTTTGTGTATCGCTGTCCATGCCATGGCCGGTATCACTGACCACCAGCATCGAATAACTACCCGCTGGCTGCAGGTCGCCATGTCGTTCCGTGTGCGGCTTGTCCAGAGTAACGTTGGCGGTACCGATGGTCAGAGTACCGCCCGCAGGCATCGCATCCCGGGCGTTGACAACCAGGTTGAGCAGAACCTGTTCGATCTGTCCTCGGTCCGCATTCACGGGCCCCAGGTCTGCATCCAGAGTGGTGAGGATCCTGACATCTTCCCCTATCAGTCGTTGAATCATCGTTCCGTAATCCGTCACAACGGTATTGAGATCCAGCACCTGCATTTCCAGCACCTGTTTGCGACTGAACGCCAGAATCTGTCGCGTCAGGCCTGCCGCCTGCTCTGCAGCCTCGGTAATGCGCCTGAAATAGCCGTGGACCGCCTCATCCGGACCCAGTCGCATCATGCCCAGTTCCGCATTGGCAGTAATGGGTACCAGCAGATTGTTGAAATCGTGGGCAATGCTACCTGCCAACCGCCCGATGGATTCCATTCGCTGACTCTGCAAGAGTTGAGCTTCCATCACTTTTCGCTCGGTAATATCCTTGACCAGAACGGAGACCCCGGCACCGAACGGATAAGCCGAGATTTCGAAGTCGCGATCCTCCCCTTGTGCAGGAATGACGAACTCTGTCTGTGCCGGCTTCCCTGTCATCAGCACATCGCGGTAGAAACCTGCCAACGGCGCAACTTCCGGCGCGGGAAACACTTCGAATACGAAATTCCCGACGACATCTTCCGCCAGGTGACCGGAGCGCTCTGCAGCCTTGTTCCAGTAGGTGCATCGCATGTCTTCGTCCATCGAGAAAAAGATATCGTCGATACTCTCTGCAAGATTGCGAAATTTCTGCTCGCTCAATACCAGGGATTCATTCTTGCGCTTGATCTCGTCAATGAGCCTCTCCCTGGGAGCGGTAACCAACTCCCGCAGTAACAAGGGCTGACTGATGTATTCAACCAGTCGCTTGCGAAACAGCACCAGAAAACCCAGCATGGGTGTGCCATAGGCAAAAGCCATGATGAAGTTGCCGGCAACACCGCTCTTGATATCGCTCAGTAGACTTGCATTGAACGGATTGATGATTACCGGAAAGATCAGACCGTCCAGACAGAGAACGATGATGAACGTCGCTATATACAGAACGGAGACGAAAAATACATTCCTGACCCGGGTCTTTATCCTTTCAAACAGATAGATCAGCGAAAGCAGTTCGGTAATGGTCAGCAGCCCGCCAACCGATGTCACGATCAGCGTGGTGCTGAAGACATTGACCGAGGTATTGAAGGGATTGTGAATATCCGGGTTGCGCAGCGCCCAGGATATCGCCATTGACAAGACCAGCATGAACAGATTGACACTGATCACCAGGCGTATGATGCCGCGCAGGACTCCTATCTCCTTTTCGATGATGACAAACAGAATGGTCGTCATCATGAAAGCGCAATACAACAGCGTCCCACCAGAAATGATGATGTTGTCGGTGATGGGAAAAGACAGGATGGAGCCGAAATAATTGGCCAGAACCAGCAGTACGCTCAGATAGCAGAAAAATGAAGTCGAGCGGACAGAGCTATTCTGCCTGGCAAAATAGAAGGGTATGCAGGAGAACAGAATCAGATGAACGATGAACGTCAAGAGCATTGTCACGCCAGTCAACAGGTTTGATGGTATTAGCTTCCAGTAGCAATGGCTACGCTACGTCCAAGCGGCGACGCATTGTTCCGATAACCGTGAACATACAGGATGATGCGTGCGAGGTCATCGCACTATATTACAGGCCGCCAGACACACCGGAAATGCGCCGGCGGCTCGGAACACTTTCTGCAACGGACTGTCAGCTGGTGGGAGGAGTATGACCGGTGAGCTCATACAACTGTTCAAGCTGTTGCCTGAGTTCCCTATTCTCGCTTTTGAGCTCTTGCACGCTCTTGCTCAGATCATGGAGTTCAGACTCGAGCACAGAGAGCGTGTCGCGATCAACCTGACTGCCTCGAGGGGCACTTCTGCTACTGGCGGCACTGGCCTGGATCTGTTCGATATCCGGCATACCGCAGAACAGATGTGTGAATCGATCACCCCGTTGTCCGGGCTGGGAGGCGATTCTCACGGCGTACGGTATTTCACGTTCGCACAACCGTTCAAGGCAATGGGTCAATTCATCTCTGTCACTGAACAGCTCCATCCGTTGGGTCCGCGTATCCAGTTCGCTCAGCGTTTGAGGACCGCGCAGCATCATCAGGCAAAGCAAGGCCTGTTGTTTCTTGCCCAGCTCCAGCTGCTGTATGAACAACTGACTGTACTTGTCGGCGCGAGATCCGTATTCCTTGCGCACACAACGCTTGTCTTCAAGACCTTGCAAGGTACGAACAACCTCACCCTGCTGATAATTACTGATGGGTTCTCGGCTGGATTTCTGATTGCACGCGGTGATGATGCTGTTGACTGTCAGCGGATATTGATCCGGTGTGGTCAGCTGTTTTTCCATCAGCGCTCCCAACACTCGCAACTCGATCGCCGTCAGTTGTGGCGCTTGCAAGGCCTCGGGCTGCTGGTCGTCGTCTTGTTCTTCCATCGTCATTCCTCAAAGGGCAATTCAACACAGGGCAGCTCAACACCTGGCGCAGATCTGCGGGGGCTGGCAATCGACAGTCTATAGCACTGTCTGACAGTCACGGCCAGTATTCAAGGGTACTGCCACTCAGGAAACTGCACGCAGGATCAATCGTGAACGTGTTCTGATCACCTGTGCAATTTCTCGCAATACCGGATGCGATATTCCGAGCTCATCGGCTTCTGTCAGCAGCCGCTCCATCGCCGGGACAACTCCGTTGGCCAGAGTGCTCAGCTCCCTGACAAGCAGCTTCTGCGCTCCCCGGGTATCCGGTACCAGGGACAACCAGTGTTTGCGTTGAATCGTATCCGCCAGGTTTCTGCCGCCTATGCGCATGGCGGACTTTTTCGTCAGCTGCGGATAGACCGCGGTACACACGACATCATAAAGCGGCGCAAGGCCAGGTGAATCAGAGCCCGATGGGTGTAGCAGCGCGTAGTTCTTTGCGTGGGCATCGGCGTTGCCAACCAGATAGTGAAAGATCTGCATGCGCAGAAAGGACAGTCTGTCGGCGGCAGGTCGATCAGCGACACGCTGCAGCAGGTCCAGCGATTTTTCGATACCGGGCCCACCTTCATCTTCGTACTTGAGCTCTGGCGGGATACTCAACGCCTGGCAGAAATCTTCCTGATGAACTCGTTGTACTGACTGCTCACCCAGCCGTGATCGATCGAAACGCTCTACCAGGATGTACTGGAAATCGTCCGAACGGCCAAACGTCACATGGGGCACTGGCAGTCCCAGGCGCGCTGCCAGTGTCATGCAGAACACCTCGTTCTGCGAGGTCCCCTCCAGCCCCTGAATGCAGGGCTTCAGGATATGGGTAGTCGGCTCACCATTCTTGACCAGCGCAATCTGATCATCCGTCAGCTTCACGGCAATCTTGTCCTGCGCGCCGGCAAGAGACAGACGTATATCCTGGCGACTGCCCAGCAAGGGGTCGCCATGCAGCTCCCGCAACAGCTCGCCAAGCTGTTGCTGATCGAGAATCTCGTCCTGCGACTCATGAGATAGCACATCGGCTCCGAATGGAAACAGTGCCAGAGCCCCCGCGCAGTCACCCCCGATGATTTCCAGCATGCCAAAGGCATTGGTGTCGGATATGCCCAATGCGGCAGCGAGACGGGTGCGCGCCGACTCATCCGGCAACAGACCGGAGAAATAAGGCCTGGCGACCGCATTGCCATAAGGTGTACGGGTCAACGGCATGGATACCGATATCACCTTCGGCGCCGCCGAGGCCAGATAGTCTTCGTCGTAGGTGAAAGTCAACTCGGCCGCGTCATCCTGTTCGAGCAGACCGGCCTTGCTCGAATGCAGATAGACGTCCAGTTTGCGTTTCACGTTCAGTGTTCCCGTGTACTGGCGTCAATGGAAATACCGAGCGTATGCAGTACCTCCAATGTCAGACCCAATTGGCAACTGTGCTTGCCATGTTCCAGCTCACGCAGGAAGCGCACACCCACGCCTGCCAGTGCCGCCAGCTCGGTTTGTGTGACTTTCTGCCTCTTGCGCTCCTGGCGAATGACGTCACCGAGCACGCTGGCATCCACTATTCTTGTCATGAATCACCCCTATCGGGATTATTATGGCATTTTTCAGGCCATGACATGGAAAATACACCCGATAGGGATGTTTTCTTGAACTGAACTGAGCAATATCTATAGATAGTCCCGTTCGGGATGAATATGGTCATCCGAATCTCAAGACTCACTCCATCGGACACAGCAGCCTCGAGGCCCGCCGTGACGGAAACGGTGTCGGTACGGCACGTCTGGTCAGCGCAGGGACATTCATTGCCTCGACAAACTGCTCTTCCCAGCAACATATGCAACAGCTTTCAATAGGCATTACAATGACGTAGCAGCGTCTGGCTCAACGCCAGACCCCACCTCACAACTGCCTGACGGGTAGTAGTCAACGATGTGAAATCGACACGTCAGGCAAGCCTGTTTCTACTTTCCACTTTCGTAACGGCACTTTATCCATGACTATCAAAGTATTCGGTCACAAATCTCCCGATACCGATTCCACCGGCTCGCCCCTCATCTGGGCCTGGTATCTGAGCGAGGTTCGAGGCACACCGGCCGAAGCCTGTCTGCTCGGTGAGCCCAACACGGAAGCGGCGTTCATGCTGCAACGCTGGGGATTCGACAAACCCACCATCATCGATGACGTGACTGAAGACGACAGTGTCGTGGTCGTGGATACCAACAACCCTGCAGAGCTGCCCGCTGGCATCAATTCGGCAGACGTTCTCGAGATCATCGACCATCACATGCTGGCCGGTGGTATCAAGACTCGCAAGCCAATCACCATCACGGTACGCCCGGTGGCCTGCACAGCTACCATCATGCACGACCTGATGGGTGAGCAGGCTGCGCAGATGCCTGACAACATCAAGGGCGCCATGCTGTCATGCATCTTGTCCGATACCCTGGAATTTCGCTCCCCCACCACAACCGATCGTGATCGCGAAGTGGCGGAGAAGATTGCAGCCGAGCTGAAGATAGCCATTCCGGATTACGCCGCGGAACTGTTCGCAGCGAAATCCGACGTGTCCAGCTTCTCCGATGCCGAATTGCTGCGCATGGATTCCAAGCAATACGATATCGCCGACAAGAGTTTCCGTGTGTCCGTCCTGGAAACCACCTCCGCTGACACGGTACTGGCACGCAAGGAATCACTGATGCAGGCAATGCCCGGCGTGGCCACTGAAGATAATGCTGATCAGGTGCTGCTGTTTGTCATCGACATCCTTGCCGAGGAAGCAACGCTGCTGGTTCCCAACGACCTGGTCAAGACAGTGGCAGAAAAAAGCTTCGGGGTAACGGTCAGTGGCGATACGGTGACCTTGCCGGGTGTCGTCAGCCGCAAGAAGCAGATCATTCCCAGCCTCAAGTTCTGATCACACGGAAGCAACATTCGGGACTCTGCCGAGTCAGCACGACGTAGCGCTGTTGCAAACCACATCATTCTGACGAGGTTTGCGACAGCCGCTTTGAGGTGGCAGCAATCAGGCTGATTGCATCAACATCGCCTTACCAGTCCACTTACCGTCATCGACAGCATTTGCCAGCACTGCCGCAACATCGCCCCGGGCCGCCTTGGCCTTGACGTCTACATCGTCACCAAACAACATGTTTCTATCACCGT
>CBDUIJ010000072.1:0-19542 GCA_965367215.1 uncultured Granulosicoccus sp. | reverse complement strand
TTGAAATAGCCGATGATCTGATTGGCTTCCAGAATCTCGCCATCGGTAAACCCGCAATTCTGCAGCAGTTCGACATCTTCCTGCACCATCTGTCCGGGGGTGAGTGTCAACTTGCGGGCATACTGCAACAGTGAGAGCTGTGCACCTTCAAAGGCATCTTCGGGCTGATTGGCATACAGGGCTTTTTCAATGCGATCGGCGCGCTCATCGTCAGCGATCAGATGGCGGGCATTGGCCCAGTGATTGGCCAGCGAATAGGGGCAGTCATTGAGTATCGACACATACGAGGAGATGGTTTCCTGCAGCCAGGTGGGCAGGGTATTGGACTCGTCATGCAAGGCTGCGCGATACAGCGTGACATGCCCGCGCATGGTGTTCGGTCGCAGTGAATGCACCCGCATGACGTTATCGACCGTGCCATGTGGCGTGCGCGCCAGTTCGAGTGTTTCCAGCAGTTCCTCGTCAGCGTCTTCATCACTGATCATGTCGATCCATGCACTCATTACCGGCACTCCGCTTGTACTGAAAGAAAGATGAATTCGTCGCTGAGCAGCTCATTGACGCCATGCGACAGCTCTGCGTCGATGCTCAGGCTGTCGCCCTCGTTCAGTGTCAATTCCTGCCTGCCATACTGATAATGAGCCGAGCCACTGAGCACATGAAGAAAGATGACGCCGTGAGCCACGTAATGCGGTGGCGGCGCTTCCTGCTTCTTCAGGGTGATCAGATGAGATTCGAATATCAGATCACGCCGTCGGTGAGAGGCGAGGTTGATGAAGTGATGGATATGATCTCCATGCAATCGCGTGGAGACCACGCCTTCGCCCTGACGCGTCAGGGTGTAATCGGCCAGCTCCACCGAGGTGTTGCGAAACAGTGTCACCAGCGGTACATTCAGTGCACGAGTCAGTGCCGTCATGGTGGCAATGGATGGGGACACCTGTGCATTTTCAATGCGACTGATCATGGCCGCCGAGATACCGGATATCTCGGCAAGCTGCCGGGCATTGAGTGCCTGACTCTCGCGCAGACTGCGCAGGGTTGCACCGATGGCGGTATCGACATCCCTGTTCTCGGAATTCTCGTTGGCAGCGGTAGCGTTATCCATCAACAGAGTGCTCCATCAGACCGTTGCAGGCTGTTTTTCGCGATAGGAGAAGGCTCTGGCAAATCGCTGCAGCAGGTAGTCGCCACAACTGATGGCAGGCTGCGAGGCGATATGCTCGGGGCCGTAGACATCACGGGCATCAATGAGCGTGTCGGGGTCAGGGTCGAAGGCCAGTACCAGCGACAGACGTTCACGCCCGGAGCTGTTGATGACACGATGCGGTGTGGATTTGTAGGCGCCTTCAGTCCAGCGTGACAGAAGATCACCGACGTTGACCACCAGAGTGCCCTCGATGGGCGGTGCCTGAAGCCAGTCGCCGTTGACATCCTGAACCTGCAGTCCACCGACGTCGTCCTGGCACAGCACGGTCAGCACCCCGAAGTCCGTGTGAGGTCCGACCCCGAACTGTCCGGCGCTCTGGCTGTCCTGTGGGGGGTAGTAGACGAAAGAACCGCGACTGATGGGGCGGCTGCAGCTTTGTAGAAAGAAGTTCTTCGGCAGGTTCAGTCCAAGGGCAAACCCCTGCATCAGGCGATAGGCCACTTCATGGGCTTCACGAAAATAACGCATGGCAGCTCGCCGCAGATGAGGCTGGTCGGCAGGCCACTGGTTGGGGCCACGTAGCGCATGGTCGGAATCGGTCTGTCCGTGTTCGTCTTCGTAACCCCAGATGAAGCTTTCCTTCAGATCAACGGCAGCATCATCCTGCATTCTTGCGCCTCCGGGACGCAACCAGCCCCGGTGTTGAGCAGAGACCGATACCGCTGCCTTGACATCGTCATCTGCACGAAAGAATTCATAGGCGGCGGCCCTTGCATCATCGATGCAGTCTTGCGGGATGCCATGGCCCTTGATGTAGATGAAGCCGAGTCCCTGACTGGCGGCATGCAGGGCGGCTGCGACGTCTTGTGCCGCAGTAGTGGTTACTGAACCGCTACCGGGACCATTATCGGCAGCCTGATCAGCGCAGGCTCTCAGGGGGGACAAGTCAATGACGGGTATCTGTTCTGCGAGGGTCTGTCTTGCATGCACGCTCATCATCTGTCTCCGAACAGGATCTGATAATTGCACTATAAGCAATTTATTGATTAAAGATCAATGAAGAGAGCGAATGAGCGTCAGTTTTGTCATTGATCGCAGGCCGGACGTAAACTGCTACCATCAGTTACACTATATCTGTAGCGGCCGCCTGCCAGTACCTGTCGGAGTGGGTAGTGAGTTTGGCGGAAAAATCCAGATGGCTATAGCTGGAGTACATGGCCTATCAACCAGTGTTTGCAGACGAGGTCATGACAGGCGGCAATCCCATCATCCAGGCTGAAGCCCTGGACAAGTTCTACGGGTCCTTCCAGGCGCTCGACAACATCAACATGACCGTTCACAGTGGTGAACGAGTGGTGATCTGTGGGCCGTCCGGCTCAGGCAAGTCGACCCTCATTCGCTGTTTCAATGCACTGGAACATCACAGTGCAGGCAAGCTGGTGGTCGATGGCATCGAGGTGTTCGAAGGCTCGAAACAGATCCGCAAGCTGCGTCAGGAAGTCGGCATGGTGTTCCAGCAGTTCAATCTGTTTCCGCACCTGACGGTACTGGAGAACCTCACCATTGGCCCCATGCGGGTGCGCAAGGTGCCCCGAGCAGAGGCCGAAGCCAACGCTCACCGCTATCTGGAGCGGGTGCATATTCCGGAACAGGCCGATAAATACCCGAGTCAGTTATCCGGTGGTCAGCAGCAGCGGGTCGCCATTGCACGATCCTTGTGCATGGAATCGCGCATCATGCTCTTCGATGAACCCACCTCGGCGCTCGACCCGGAAATGATCAATGAGGTGCTGGATGTCATGGTGGGGTTGGCGGACACCGGCATGACGATGGTCTGTGTCACGCATGAAATGGGCTTTGCCCGCAAGGTGGCCGACACCATGATCTTCATGGATGGTGGACAGATCATCGAGACAGCGCCGCCAGAGAAATTCTTCACCCAGCCGGAAAGCGAACGCTGCAGGGCTTTTCTGGAACAGATACTGGAGCACTGACTTGCACCAGTCTCCCTCGACAGACTATGTGATTCCACGGCCACCGCTGGCAAGCCGCATTCTGTCATCCGCACCAGTTTCGATCATCATCTATCTGCTGGTCATCGGATTCATCATCTATACGGCCTATGATGGCTCACGGGCCATGGGCTACAACTGGCAGTGGTATCGCATGCCGCAGTACCTCTGGACGATCACCGATGAGGGTTTTCAGTGGGGTGAGATAGCCTTCGGTCTGGTGAAGACGCTGGAGTTGTCCTTGCTGGCATTCGCCCTGGCGCTGGGCTTGGGGTTGTTGGTGGCCCTGCTGCGACTCTCCGGCCTGCTGGTCGGTTCGGCGGTTGCCCGGGTCTTTCTCGAAATTGTCCGCAACACCCCGCTGCTGGTGCTGTTGTACCTGTTCTATTACGTGCTGGGTCCTATCTTCGAGCTGGATCGTTATGCTGCCAGCATCCTGTGTCTGGGCGTCTATCACGCTGCGTTGATTTCCGAGATATTTCGTGCTGCCATCAATTCCGTGGCACCGGGGCAGTGGGAAGGCGCATCGTCCATCGGCATGTCGAAGGCGCAGGCCTATCGTTATATCGTCCTGCCGCAGTCGGTGCGTTTCATGCTGCCGCCCATGACCGGTGAGATGGTCAACATGGTCAAGAGCTCTGCCATTGTCAGCGTCATAGCCGTGGCCGAACTGACCACCATGGGGCGCAACATCATCTCGGACAGCTACATGAGCTTTGAAGTCTGGTTCACGATTGCTGCGGTCTATCTGGTCGTGACCCTCACCTTGTCCGTTGGCGTCTCGTTGGTTGAGCGGCACTATGCACTCAAATAGTTTTTCCGCCCCTGTCAGATACTCTGGCAGGGCTTAACATTTCACTCGGGAGAATGATCCGCAACATGAAAAGTAAAATGTCGAGTATCACGAAGGCTCTTGCCTCGGGCGTGGTCGTGCTGCTGGCTGCCACGGTGTTCAGTACTGCAGCCATGGCACAGCAGGCACGACAGGAACTATCCAGCGACAGTGTCATCGAGGCAATCAAGGAACGCGGTGCCATCAAGATAGGCCTGTCCATCTTCACGCCGTGGTCGATGCGTGACAAGAATGGCGAACTGATCGGTTTCGAACTGGATGTCGGTCGGCAGCTGGCCGAGGACATGGGCGTGGAAGCGGAATTCATACCCACCTCATGGGATGGCATCATCCCGGCCATCGTGTCGGGCAAGTTCGACGTCATCATCAGTGGCATGACGACAACGCCTGAACGTAATCTGACCATCAACTTCACAGACCCCTATGCCTATTCGGGTTTGACCATGCTGGTCAACACCAAGATGACCGAAGGCATGGCTCTGGAAGACTAGAACAGTGAGGACATCACCTTTGCCGCGCGTCGCGGGGCCACACCGGCTGCCCTGATTGCCGAGCTGTTTCCGAAGGCCGAGCTGCTGTTGTTCGATGAAGACGGCGCTGCGACTCAGGAACTGCTCAATGGCAAGGCGCACGCCACCATGGCATCCGAGCCTTCACCATCGACTGAAGCGCGTCGTTATCCCGATGTATTGTCAGTCCCGTTCGATCAGACCTTCTCAGCGACCGGTGAAGCCTTCGGTCTGCGCAAGGGTGACCCGGATGCACTGAACTATTTCAACAACTGGATCAACTTCAAGACACGCAACGGTTGGTTGAAAGCACGTCACGACTACTGGTTCAAGGGCGATGAATGGGCCGACCAGGTCAGCGAAAACTAGGCTATACCACGGAACTGCGGCGAAGCCACAGGGCTTCGTCGCTACCTGACTGACAAATCATGTTATCCCGCATACTCAAGCGTTTCCACTGGCTGGACGCACTGATCATCCTCGTGCTGGTGATCTTTGCCGCTGTGGTCTGGTATCGGATAGACGGCGCACTGAATTACAAGTGGCGCTGGGAGATCATTCCCAACTACATCCTGCGCTGGAACGAGGACTCGCAAAGCTGGGTCGCCAACGTCCTGCTGCAAGGCGTCATCACGACCATACGAGTCAGTCTGTATGCGAGTGTACTGGCGCTGATACTCGGCACCATTCTGGGCATCGCCCGGTGCGCATCCAACCTGGCTGTGCGCATGCTGGCACGTACCTATCTGGAATTCCTGCGCAACATCCCGCCCGTTGTCGTCATCTTCATTTTCTATTTCTTTCTCTCTGAACAACTGGTCGTCGCATTCAATATCGAATCCTGGGCGCGTGGCATTGCCCGCTCGGAAGACAAGGCCGTGTGGGAGTTCCTGTTCGGCGACATGCGACGTTTTCCGTCACTCGTCTCAGGGGTGATTGTTCTGGCCCTGTTCGAAAGTGCCTTTGTCGGTGAAATCGTGCGGGCCGGTATCCAGTCGGTGCATCAAGGCCAGCGTGAGGCGGCGCAATCGATCGGCATGTCACGCTATCAGCAGATGCGGTTCATCGTTCTGCCGCAAGCCTTCAAGCGAGTTGTGCCACCCATGGCCAATCAGTTCATTTCCCTGATCAAGGACAGCTCCATCATTTCCCTGATTTCCGTTCAGGAACTGACCTTCAAGACAGTCGAGCTGGTTGCCTCCACTCGCGCCATCTTCGAGGCCTGGATTACCACGGCCCTGTTCTACTTCCTGATCTGTTTCGCCTTGTCGATGCTGTTCAGACGACTGGAATATCAGCCGGACGCACGCTGAACGAGGTTCAACAGAATGTGTGTCATGTAGAAAAATAGTACGTGTTACGATCTCCGGGTATGACTGAAAAGGATCAGCAGCGTACCCGAAGGCAAAGGATGAAGGCACAGCCGGTTTGTGGATTGCATGGCTCACCTCTGATGAGGTGTCACAGAGGTATTCTTGCACTGTTTCTCATGTGCGTCGGCCTACTGACGCCTTTTCAAACACCGGCCCATGATGTTTCCGAGACGCTGGTGCTGTCCAATGGCACCCTGCCGCCGGTGACCACTCCCGCAAGTCACGGCTACCTGGACAAGCTGTACGCCGAATGGTTTTCTCGTGCCGGTCTGCATGCCGAGCTGCTGGCTGTCCCGGCCGCACGTGGTCTGGAAAATGCCAACGCCGGAATCTACGATGGGGATGCGGCCAGAACCGAAATCGACTCTTCCCTGTACCCCCATCTTCACAGGGTTCCGGAACCGCTTGCACGGATATATCTGCATGGGTTTCATATCGACCCTGATATCAGTGTCAGAACGGTCGATGACTTCAGGCAATACCGGGTTGGTTATGTGCGTGGCTGGCGGGCGGTCGAACGTCTGTTCGACGGTATGGACAATACGGTTGCACTTCGGGATGCCGATGGGCTCATGGACATGCTGGCAGCCGGGCGACTCGATATCGCTTTTCTGACTCTGGTGCCTGCCAGACAGCTGGCGCATGAGCGCAATCTGGAATCGTTGAAAGAAACCGAGTTCAGCATCGAAGAGGATCAATATCTCTATCTGAATGCGAAGCATCTTGACAAGATTCCAAGGCTGACCGAGGCGCTCAGACTCATGAAATCCGATGGCAGTTACGACGCCATCATGGCCGATTACATTGCCGAGAACCGATAAGTGATCACACTGACAGGGACGTCAAGATTCGGAAGCAATGTGATTCGATCTCTGATCGTGCCGTTGCTTGCCGCCTTGCTTGTTGCCTGTGTGCTGACGGTGGTGAATACCGAGAATTCAGAGGTTCACAACGGTCGCCTTGATGACGGCATCGTCTTTCTGCAAAAACCGTTTCGCCTGGTCGATCTGGCGCGTGTACTGGCCGAAAATGCCTGAAAGCAGGCCTTGTCTGCCAGAACCTGCCCTTGCCTGCATCTGCTCATCATGGTCCACAGAGTCACCCCTGCGGACCATGATGCTTTCAAGACCTGCCCGAGAGTCTCAGCAGCAAGTAATCAGGCGCGTCTCGGCTGACGCAGGGTTACAGCTTTTCCCACACGCTCAGCTGCGCCAGTGTGTGCTGATACTTGCGGCGAGTCTCACGAATGACGAAGGGCACATCGGTCTCCTGTCCGAGTTGTCTGAACTCCGGCGCCAGACCATGGCGTAATCCGTCAAGTGTCGTGAAGCTCTCACCCGTGTCGGCCTTGAAGCCGCCCAGCCACTTGTCCTTCTCCGTGAATTCTTCCAGCCAGGTGTAGGGCGAGGTGATGACCAGCAATCCGCCTTGCCGAATGCGTCCCTTGATCAGGTTCAGAAACAGGGAAGGGTCATAGAGACGATCGATCAGGTTGCCTGCAAAGACCAGGTCGTAGTCAGCGAATTTCTCCGGCAGGTTGCAGGCATCGCCCTGCATGAAGCTCACCTTGTCCTTGATGTCCTGATAGCCCAGTTCATCGATACTCACTTCCTTGTAGGTCACCAGATCACCTTCATCCTGAAGAGCGTAGCGTTGAATGCCGCTGCCTTGCAGGGCCACTGGTGCCTGGATCAGTCTGGCGGAGAAGTCCAATGCATCGACATGGTCGAAATGTCGAGCCAGCTCGAAGCTTGAACGTCCGGTTGCACAGCCGATATCCAGCGCACGTTCTGTCTTGCGACCCTGCAGGTGTCCGCTTGCTTCGGCTATGCAGGCAACCGGAAAGTTGGGTACATCGAAATAGCTGTCGCCGTAATGGAATTCGATGTACTGGGCAACCATGTCGTCCTTTTCGTAAACGTTCACTCTGCTCTCCGGGATGGGGTCGGCTTGTATGTAGCGAAAGCCTGAATGTTGATAGAAATGCCGTCGAAAGGCATAGCGTGCATCCTTGATGGCGTAGTTGCCGGTCGACGCCCAGCAGCCGCCCTTGAAGATGTTGTGCTTGCCATCGAAGGTCGGTGTCGAGAAGTCATCATAGGCCGGATGAACCTCGAACCCTTCATAGGCATCAACCGGAGTTTCTGTCCATTGCCAGACATTGCCGATGACATCATGAAAACCTCCGGGGAATTCGTGACGGTTCACCGGGCAGGATGAGGCGTAATATTCCAGGTTGATGTTGCCTGGTGCTCGGTCCCAGTAGGGCTGGTCTGTGTCGATGGTATTGCGCAGTGCATGCCACTCGGCTTCGGTCGGCATGCGGATGTGCGTGCCGGTCTGCTCCGACTTCCAGTTGCAGAATGCCTTGGCTTCCAGATAGGCAACATCCACCGGCCAGTCCCATGGCATGTCGATGACTTCGAGCATCGTACGGTAGCGATAGCTGTCACCCTCAGCGACCCAGAAGACGGGATGAGTGGCCTTGCGATAGCTGATCCATCCCCAGCCTTCCTCTGTCCAGTAGCGCTGCGTTGCATAGCCGTCAGCCTGCATGAACTCGAGGAATTCCTGGTTCGACACGAGAAATTTGCCGGCGCTGAAGTCGGCAACACGTGTGGTCTGTTTTCCGTACTCGACATCCCAGCCATACAAGGGGTCCTGGCGTGATTTGCCCAGGCTGATATCACCACCTGCAACTGGCAGGAGGGCGTTCTCGGGGGCCTTGCCACTGCTCGTGCAGATCGTACTCCACAGCTCATGGGGCTTCACCATGGACAGCGGAAGCTCTCGGATCAGCACGCTGGATGTTTCCAGATGTATGCGTTCATGTTCAATGCCCATCATGATCATCCACAAGGGATCGTCCCAGCCAACCGGCAGTTGTACATCACAGGTCCGGATGAACCGGTCGACAAGCTCTCGTGTCTTGTCGCGATAGGCTTTTACCTGTTCCGAGCTGGGCCACGGGTAGCTCTTGTCATTCAGGTCATCCCATGACATCTCGTCCACACCGATGGCCAGGGAGGATTCCAGTGCGGGGTCGATCCGCTCATCGATCAGTTTGGCGACATTCAATTTGTTGATGTAGAAGACAGCCGTATGGCCGAAATAGAAAATCAGCGGGTGGCGTAACGGACTGGCTTTACTCGTGAATGCCTCTTCGCTGGCGAGGCAGTCGAACAGGCTTTCATACAGATCGAAACTCTTGTGGAAATAGCGAAGTATCTCGTCTCGCTTCTGCTCTGCTTCGCCATCATTCAACACGGTTGTCCGGGTGACGATACTTGCCGGCAACTCGGACAGTCTGTTCGATATCATTGGGAGTCGGTTTGCTCTGCGGGTTTACAGCCTTGCTACGCGTCAGCTTGCACGCTGGATGACTGTGTTCATGCGATCGGGTGTAACAGGGTTGTGCAACTGAAGGGGGGAAGCCGGATACAAGCCTCCTCATGACCAATTAATCTGCGCGCTGTGCCCGAAAAGTCTGTACGGGCAATCAAGCGCAGTCCGATGCTTCCGCTACCACTGACATATGCGGCAATCACCGTTGGTGCACGCTATGGTCAGAATGACACGACCGATGAACGCTCATCAACCAGCGAATTCGAAGACATTCGAATAAAGAATATGAACACCTCGAAACAGACTTACAGCAGCAAGGTGATACGTAAAGTGTCGGTCTTTGCCGTCCATGCAGCACTTGTCAGCTCGCTGGCGGCCTGTGGTGACAACAGTGATCCCGGTCCTTCACCGAGTGCGGCAAATCCTGAATCCATAGAGACGTCAGCCGGCGCAGAAAGTTCGACCGGTCTGTACTCGGATGCTTCGAAATCCGGTTCGACGGCTACCGCAGGCTTCGTCGGTGAAGTGGTTGATGACTCCATCAAAATACGATGGAACAAGGATGAAAGCGCCACGGGTTACAACATCTACCGACAGGGCGAGTACTACACCACGGTGTTTACCAATGAGTTCGTGGATTCCGATATTCATGCCCGGGACTATTCCTACAAGATTACCGCCTTCGAGAAGAATGGCCAGGACACGCGTTACTACACGATAGCCAGGGACCTGGTCGTCTCGGTCGCGCCTCAAGGTGGCACCACACAATATTTTCAGTCTTCCATGACGCCCGGGTTCGTTGGCGAAGTGCTCGACGGCAGTATTCGTATCAGCTGGAAGGAGGACGCCAGAGCGACGGGCTACAACGTCTATCGGCAAGGCAAGTATTACACGACGGTATTCGATACCGAATTTCAGGATCGCGATATCAGCCCTCAGGACTACTCCTATCAGATCACGGCCTTCCAGAAGAGCGGTGGAAAGACACGCTATTACTCGGTCGCCGATGGCTTGCTTGTGTCGGTTTCGGCACAACCCGCCAGCACCGGGAATTCCTCATCTTCAGCAACAGATGGCTTTGTTGGCGAGCGCCAGGATGGCAGCATCAGTATCAGCTGGAAAAAGGATTCGAACGCCACGGGGTATAACGTCTATCGGGAAGGCCAGTACTACGCAACCGTATTCGATAACGAATTTCAGGATAACGATGTCAACGCGCAGGACTACTCCTATGAGATCACGGCCTTTGTGAAGACGGGAGCGGACACGCGCTTCTACAAGGTTGCCGAGAGTCTGACCGTCTCTGCCGATTCCGACTCTGCAGTCGCGCAGAAAAAGGGTTCGGATGAAAATGCCTCAAGTGGGCCTGACGCCGTCGCCGATTCCGGCAATTCGGCATCGGCTGCCGGCAGCGGAGCCTTTTTCGAATCACTGACTACCGAAGGCTTCACTGGCGAAGTGCTTGATGACTCCATCCGTATCCGCTGGAAGAAGGATCCTGATGCTCGAGGCTACAATGTCTACAAGCAAGCCGAGTACTACACGACGGTATTCACGACCGAGTTCAACGATACCGATGTCTACGATCAGGATTATTACTACGAGATTCAGGCCTTTGATCATGGCGCGAATGGCGCGGACGTTGGCTACTACTACATTGCAACGGGTTTGACGGTGTCTGCAAGCACGCTGGGCAGAACGGATCCGAACAGGCCTGAGCCCAATGATGATCTGCTCAAGGACTACGAGCTTGTGTTTGCCGATGAGTTCAATGGCAGCAGTCTGGATACCAGCAAATGGAATACCTCCTTTCTCTGGGGTACGGACCTGATCATCAACAGTGAAGAGCAGTACTATGTGGATATAGCCAACGACCCTTCCTTCGGTTTCAATCCCTTCACGTTCGATGGCAACAACATGACCATCAACACCATCAAGACACCGCCTGCACTGGCCAGCAAGAGTCTGAATCAGCCTTACCTTTCGGGCCTCATCACCAGCTATGACGCTTTCAAGTTCACTTACGGTTATGCCGAGGTGCGTGCGAAGATGACTCACGGTCGTGGCTACTGGCCTGCATTCTGGTTGCTCAATGCCTACTACGGTGGCGATGATCCGGAAATCGACATCATGGAGTTCATCGGTGACAATCAGGACGTGGTGTATCACACCTTTCACTACCATGACGAGAACGGAAAGCTGCGCTCCACGGAATCCAAGCCGACACCGGGAATCGATTACACCGCTGACTTTCATACCTTCTCGGTGGAGTGGAAGCCGGGCTCGATCATCTATTTCATCGATGGCCTGGAAGTTCATCGTATTACCGACCCGAAGGTGCCGATGGAGCAGATGTACCTGCTCGCCAATACGGCCGTGGGTGGCTGGTGGGCAGGATCACCGGATGAATCCACAACCTTTCCGGGCAAGTACGTGATCGACTACATTCGGGTTTATCAGAAGGCGACCTTGTACAACGATGGCATGCTGCTCAGTGATGACATGACTGGCAGCACATCTGGCGGCATGACGAGTGTTCCCTACGCTGATGAGATTCCCGACAAGGTCTCCCCGAATCATCGTCCATCGAAGGAACAGTGGCCGGAGGGCTATCCCTACCACTGATTCATGGGAAAATTCAGAGAATGATACTCATTTGCATTTGAATTATCTATAATGCGCCTCCAGTATGCGAGCAGATTCCCGTCAGGGATCTCCTGCCAACGCATACATTCAGTGAGGAACCCGCATGGCTCAGAAACGCAAAGCCCGTGAATTGACCGTCACGGCCGCAACTCAGTTGACCCCGAACATGCGTCGTCTGACTCTTCACGGTGAGGATCTGGCAAGCTTTCCCGAAGACGCAGCAGGGGCCTATTTCAAGCTGACCTTCCCGGGAGAGAATCCCGAGAGGCCTGTTCTGAGGACCTATACGGTTGCACAGTACCGCCCGGCGCAGAATGAAATCGATGTGGACTTCATGCTGCACAGCAATCCGGATGGCACGGCTGGTGGGGTTGCAGCGCCGTGGTCCCTGCAGGCGCAGCCAGGCGACAGCATGGCCATTTTCGGACCCGGACCTGCCACCTTCATCAACACCGAGGCGGACTGGTATCTGCTGGCTGCCGACATGACGGCTCTGCCAGCGCTGGCTGCCAATCTGGGACGCCTGCCTGCAGATGCCAAAGGCTATGTGGTCATCGAAATACTGGCCGATGAGGATCAGCAGGACTTGCCGCTGCCTGCCGGTATGGAACTGGTCTGGGTGGTAAACCCTCATCCGGGTTCCGACGAGTCACCGCTGTATCACGCCATTCGGGAGCTGACGTGGCTGGAAGGGCAGGCCGCCGTCTGGGCAGCCTGTGAATTCAAGACCATGAAGAAGAACCGGGCATACTTCCGCGAGGACAGGGGCGTCGAGAAGTCGCACTTGTATATTTCCAGTTACTGGAAAAAGGGCTTGCAGGAAGAAGAGCACAAGGTTGCCAAGAGTGAAGACGCAGGCTGAGCGGATTCGACGCGCCGCTTGCCCGGGGCGCGTTCGACTTAAGGGCGTTCAGCCCCTCGTTTGCATTGAACCAGTTCATGCAGTCAACCGTTTCAGCGTCTGTTCGTCTTGACAGGGTGAGTGCTGCGCTGTAATCATCTCATCTTTGGTTGAATCGATTCATTTCAGGTCTATGGTTGATCAGCTGCCGTTTGCCGATCAACAGTAGGCAGAGCCTGGCAAGGGCTTGCTGGAGTCTGTCAACGTGAACTCGAAGAAAAACAACGCCGCGACGATCAAGGATGTGGCAGAAGCGGCTGGTGTGTCCGTGGGTACCGTCTCCCGGGTGCTCGCCAAGGAATCTGCTGTCAAGCCGGCACTGCAGGAACGTGTGCTGAAGGCAATGGCCGATCTCGATTATCGGGTCAACATTGCCGCACGAGCACTGCGCACCCGGCAGATTGATCTGGTGGGGCTGATCCTGCCGGATATCACCAACCCCTTTTTCTCGCAGCTGGCCAAATGCGTCGAAGTGGAGGCCGTCAAGCGAGGGCATTCCGTCATGCTGGCCAGTTCGCATGGCGACTGCGAGACTGAAAGCTCGCATGTGCAGGCCTTCCTTGATCGCTCAGTGAGAGGGATCGTGGTCGTGGCTGCGGCTGACGGTTCCGGCCAGGCACTGAAGTCTCCCGTGCCGATCGTCTCGGTGGATCGACGTTTCGGGCGCTATCCGCTGATTGCAACCGATCACGAAAAGGGCGCAGAGCTGGTCGCCGACTACCTCTACGAGCTCGGGCATCGGCACATTGCCTATATTGCCGGCCCTCAGGATACCGAAGTAGGACGCCTGCGCCGCGATGGCTTTGTCAAACGCATCAGAGCTCTGGGATCCCGCGGAGACCGGGTGACCTTGAAGATCCGACAGGGGAAATTCGATTACAACTCTGGCGAGCGTGTTGCTCGCAAGTTGCTGGAAGCTTCGGCATCGTCGCCGGTTACCGCCATTGCCGCTGCCAGCGATCAATTGGCCATCGGCGCATTGCGCGGTGCTCGGGACCTTGGCTTGCTGGTGCCGGAGGACGTGTCGATTGTCGGTTTCGATGACATCGAACTGGCCTCGCTGGTTGTTCCACGTCTGACAACCGTCAGGCAGCAAACCGATCTGTTGGCGAAAGAGGCGATGGATCTGATCTTCGACGATGGTCGCAAGCCTCGCTCACAGCTGGTGTCAGGAGAGCTGGTGATTCGCGATTCAAGCTCATCACCAGTTGATTCATGAACAGAACATGGCTTCCGGTGACAAAGTTGTGTTGTCGGTGAGCAGTTGGAACAAATCCGTCTGAACCTTGTTTTCAAGTCGTTTGATTGATGCACTTGTTCCATTGACATGCATAGACGTCGCCACTACGATGGGGGTCCACCAAAAATGAATCGATTCATAAATGATCGATTCAGCGTCTGATCATTCGTGGACCACCTTGGCAGCAAGCTGAAAATTCAGAGGAAGAAATGAAAATACAACACACCATCAAGTACGTCGCACTGGGAGTTGCACTCGCTTTCGGAACAGCACAGGCGGATGACAAGCCGGTTGTTGGCCTGATCATGAAGTCACTGGCGAACGAATTTTTCCAGAACATGCTCGAAGGCGCTGAAGCTCACGCTGAAAAACGCGGCGATTACGAGCTGAAAGCTGTCGGCATGCAGAACGAGACCGATTTCGAATCGCAGATCAATGCCGTTGAAAACTTCATCACACAAGGCGTTGACGCCATCGTTGTGGCCCCGGCAGATTCTCGTGCCATGGTCCGTCCTCTGAAAAAGGCGGCGGCTGCAGGCATCACGGTCATCAACTTCGATGTGGCGCTCGATGCCGATGCCAAGAAACAGCAGGATTTCGAACTGGCGTTCGTCGGTCCTGATAACCGCGGTGGTGCCAAGATGGCGGGCGATGCGCTGGCCAAGGCTCTGGGCGAGGGCGGCAAGGTCGTTATCGTGGAAGGCAACCCGGGTGCGGACAACGCCACCGAGCGTCGTCTGGGTTTTGAAGACTCGATTGCCGAGTACAAGCTGGAGCTGCTGGACAGCCGCACGGCGCATTGGGAAACCGAAGAAGCCAACAGCGTGTTCTCTACCATGCTGACAGCCAATCCGGAAATCCAGGGTGTCATGGCTGCCAATGACTCAATGGCTGTGGGTGTGGTCAAGGCACTGGAAGCAGCTGGACGAGACGATATCCTGGTGGTCGGCTTCGACAACATCAATGCAGTCGGCCCCATGATCGCTGATGGTCGCATGCTTGCCACGGTCGATCAATTCGGTACTGCCATGGCGGCCAATGCCATCGACCAGGCTCTGGAAGTGGTTGCAGGTGGAGCCCCGCTGGAAGGTTGGGTCAAGACGCCAATCGAACTGGTTACCAAGTAGATCGGTTCAGACTTGTAGTCAATAGCGCGAGTTTGGTGTGTCTGCCTGTTCATGGCAGGCATGCCACTCGCTTCGGCTGCCAATCGTGTTTGCCGCAAATCTCTCCGACTCTACGCAATCCAGGACAAGCATCCCGTGGCTACAACGATTCTCGAATGCGCCGGACTGAAGAAATACTTCGGTGGCGTCAAGGCTCTGGATGGCGTCAGTTTCAACCTTGCAAAAGGAGAAGTGCATGCGCTGGTCGGTGAAAATGGCGCAGGCAAGTCCACCCTCATAAAAACCCTGTCAGGCGCCTTTGCCTGGGATGAAGGTACGGTCAGCCTGAAAGGCAAGCCGTACTCTCCGGCGGACCCCCGGGAAGCCAAGGACAAGGGACTTCAGGTGGTTCATCAGGAATTCAATCTACTCGAACATCTGTCTGTGGCAGAGAACATCTGTATCGAGGCCATGCCGCGACGGGCCTTCGGTTTTCTGGATCGTGCCGAGATGTCGCGACGGGCAAGGGCAGCGCTGGACGCCATCGGTCTGACGGATGTGGATGTCTCCACGCGAGTGGAGACGCTGGGTATTGCTCACCGACAACTGATCGAGATTGCCCGCGCCCTTCAGTCGAAAAGCGATATTCTCATTCTCGATGAGCCCACAGCGACGCTCACCGATCGCGAGAAGGAGCGCCTGTTCGCCATCGTCGACTCCATTCAAGAGCAGGGCGTCACGATCGTCTTCGTGACTCATCATCTGGACGAGGTGTTCAGAATCTGCAACCGTGTCACCGTATTCCGTAACGGCAAGACCATCGTTACCGAGAATATTGCGGAATCATCTCCCGAGCGTGTCGTGCAGCACATGATCGGCTCCAGTCTGGATACCAGCGTCGACGAATCGAGGAATCACCCCACCTTCGGTGAGCTTGCCCTGCGTGTCGAGAATCTGGTGCATGTACAGAACCCGCATGGTGAAGGCGTGAGTTTCGAACTTCGCTATGGTGAGACACTCGGTATTGCAGGCCTGGTTGGCGCTGGCCGCACCGAGATCCTGCGCAGTCTGTTTGGTGTCAACGAAATCGTCTCGGGAGAGATTCAGCTGGACGGAAAATCCGTGCGGTTCCGGGACCCGAGTGAGGCCATTGCTGCCGGCATCGGTTTTGTCACGGAGGATCGCAAGGACGAAGGTCTGGTCATCGATATGTCGATTGCCGCCAATGTCTCTCTGGCCAGCATGAACAAGGTCAATCGGGCCGGTTTCATGGATTTTCGCGCGGAGCAGCGTAATACACAGCAGCGAGCCAGCCAGCTGAAACTCAAGTACGGGCATTTCAATGATGCGGCCTCCAGTCTGTCGGGTGGTAATCAGCAGAAGGTGGTTCTGGCCAAGTGGCTGGAAAGTGGTCCGAAGATCCTGCTGCTCGATGAACCCACCCGCGGTGTCGATGTCGGCGCCAAGGCCGAGATCTATTCGATCATCCGCTCACTGGCTGTCGAGCAGGGCATGGCCATTCTGGTGGTCTCCTCGGAAACGCCTGAGCTGATGACATTGTGCGACCGTATTGCCGTACTCGCCAACCACCGCATAACGGGGATTCTGGATCGCCCCGATTTTTCCGAAAGTGCCATTCTCCAGTATGCCTATGGGCAAGACCCGAACGCACGGCAACAGGCCTGATAAAGACAATGACTGCAACGACAAAGACTTCCCATAAGTACTCGGCAAAATCCATTCTGGAGAGCTTCGGCATCGGCATTGCGCTGCTCCTGCTCATTGTCTTCTTCTCCGTGACGACCGAGCATTTTCTCAGCAGTAACAACATCACCAATATCCTGAGTCAGGTCACCATCAATCTGATTCTGGCCATTGGCATGACCTTTGTCATCCTGATCGGTGGCATTGATCTGTCGGTGGGGTCAGTCATGGCATTTGCAGCGGTGGTCGCTGGCAAGGCGATCTCCATGGAAGGCTTCGGACCGGCCGAGCTCATCACCGTCGCCATCATTGCCGGGCTGGCAGCAGGCTTTGTCTGCGGTTTGCTGAACGGGGTCATCAGTGCCTACTGGGCTCTGCCGTCGTTCATCGTGACATTGGGCATGCTGAACATTGCCCGTGGTGCGGCTTTGCATATTACCGATGCACGTACCATCTATTCCTTTCCCTATGCGTTTGAAGAGTTCGGGTCGCTGCTGTTCTACGGCATTCCAGTGGTTTTTCTGGTGGCGCTCGCTCTGGTGTTCATCGCATGGATCGTTCTGACGCGCACGGTCTTCGGCCGTATTCTCTACGCCATCGGCAACAACGAAGAAGCGGTTCGCCTGGCAGGCCATCGCGTGTTTCGTTACAAGGTTGCGGCCTACACCATCTGCGGTCTGACCGCGGGCATCGCGGCCATTGTCTACATGGCGCGACTCAATATCTCCAGCCCGATTGCCGGCATCGGCTTCGAACTCAATGCCATTGCCGGTGTCATCATCGGCGGTACGAGTCTGAGTGGTGGTCGCGGGTCGATCATCGGCACACTGCTGGGCGTGTTCATCATTGGTGTGCTGGCCAATGGTCTGATATTACTGGGCTTGAGCGACTTCATGCGACAGATGATTACCGGTGTCGTCATTATCGTGGCGGTCATTCTTGATCACTACAGAGCAAAGTACGCTTCCTGAATAACTTCGGGAGCATGATCGACAACTGACTGCCTCGATGGTCGAGGCAGCCAATGTCAAGTGTGTGAGTCGCAGGAGGTCAGTCAGGGAGGCAGCGAAGTAGACAGTAAGTCGATTGCTCAGTCAGCCCATTCGCCGTCAGTCGACTCACCTGGCGACTGATCAATAAGCGCCTTCGCTGTAGATCAGTTCATAGCTGTGGCTGTAGATCTCCAGCACATTGCCGAACGGGTCTTCCATGTATATCATGCGATAGGGCTTGGAACCAGGGTAGTAGTATCTTGGTTCCTTCATGCGCCGCTTGCCACCGGCCGCGACGATCTTGTCGGCCAGGCCTTCCACGTCAGGGTCCTGAACGCTGAAGTGGAAAACACCGGTCTTCCAGTATTCGAAATTGTCTTCCGGGTTGGTCTGGCCCTTGAACTCGAACAGCTCGATGCCGACACGGTCACCGGTTGACAGGTGAGCAATGCGGAAACGCTCCCACTGACTGCCGAAGACATCGGTGCACATCTCGCCGATGGCACTGTCGTCTTCGACGATTTCGGTTGGTTTCATGATCAGGTACCAGCCCATGATCTGCGTATAGAACTCGACGGCCTTGTCCAGATCCGGTACCGAGATACCGATGTGAGAGAAACTGCGGGGATAGTTGGTGGGCATGAGTGCCTCCTGTATTGATTCAGTCTGCAGTGTATGAATCGCTCGGCATCATGTAAAATTATCATTTGAAATGTAGATGAGTACATTTTGTAATGATTAATCCGGTCTGGCTACGTACGTTCTGCACCCTTGTCGAGGTTTCGCATTTCACGCGAACCGCCGAGCAGTTGAACATGACGCAATCGGGTGTCAGTCAGCATGTACGCAAGCTGGAGGAGCAGCTCGGACAGCCATTGCTGCTGCGCCAAGGCAAGCGTTTCTCGCTGACCGATGCCGGTGAGCAGGTGTATCGGCAGGGGCGCGACATCATCAGTTCCCTGTCAGAGCTGGGGAAAAGCCTGCATGAGGACCCCGAGTTCGAAGGCATCGTACGGCTGGCCTCCCCGGGCAGCGTCGGGCTCAAACTCTATCGTCATCTGTTGCAGATGCAGGTGCAGCATTCAGGCCTGGTGATCGATTATCGATTTGCACCCAACAAGGATGTGGAAACGATGATTGCCGACCATCGGGTGGATATCGGTTTCATGACCAATCCATCGACGCTGGAAGATGTCAGTTGCCAGCCGGTGGCCGAAGAGGAGTTGTTGCTGGTGACACCGCAGGGGGTAAGCGAGCCGGATTGGGCGCAGCTGATGGCGCTGGGTTTCATCGACCACCCTGATGGGGCGCACCATGCTGGTTTGCTGTTGGGGGCCAATTACCCGGAGTTCCAACACAGCAAGCAGTTCGACAGGGCCGGGTTTTCCAATCAGATTACCCTGATTCTCGAACCGGTGAGTCTGGGTCTGGGGTTCACGGTCTTGCCGCGCCACGCGGTGGAAGCCTCTGATATGGCCGGACGTGTCACCCTTCATCGATTACCGACGCGTGTCAGTGAAACCTTGTATCTGGGCTATCACAGCCGGCGGCCGTTACCAGCCAGAGTTCGTACCGTGATCGCCGAAGCGCGCTCCTGCCTCGGCGAGCGAGCGTCTGTGAGCAGTGATAGTCATCCAAAATAATACAACTGCTGGCGCTGTTCGAAAATGAGGCTCAAATGTCAGGTGGCAGGGTGGTCAAGCCAAAACCG
>CBDUIJ010000071.1:0-19621 GCA_965367215.1 uncultured Granulosicoccus sp. | reverse complement strand
GTGTGGTTGGTGTGTTGGTGTACCCGGATTACTTGAAGAGTTTGTCGGGAAAGGTGACAACCGCTGCCTTTCCGGATTTGAACCCGATGGTCAGATGTTCGCCAGTGTCCGACCAGGCCAGCTGTCTGACTTCGGTGCCGTCTTCCTTGTGGACCATCATTTCCTGCGAAGTCCCGATGCTGGTAATGGTCACAAGCCCATCGGGGTATCCCACCGCGACGAGGCTACGCAGCGGGTGTGCCGCTACGGTGTTGATGGCCACCATGCCCGCCTTGCCGGTGGTCAGGGGTGTGCCGGGTTGATCGTTCTGTGGCAGGTCGTCTGTTGACCATCCCGCCACACGGAAGGCGCCGGAGGTGACCAGTGCCTTGCCTGCTTCAGAGAACGTGGCCACACTGACCTGACCTGGATAGCCCTCGACCCGTTGAGTCGTGCCTGACCTGATGTCGACAATCCAGAAGGCCTGGCTGTCTGAGGTGCACGACAGGTACTTGCCTGATGGGTCCCAGTTGATCTGTGTTGCCTGGTCGATACCCTGGATGTGACGCATGGGAGTCGCCGAGTCGTTGACATCGATCAGTGTCAGCGTGCCTTCACCGTAAACAGCCAGCAGGTTTCCGGCAGTGGAGAAGGCCATGCAGTCGATCTGGCGGTCAATGTCGATCTCGGACGCGACTTGCATGCTCGGTGTCTTGTGAATGCTGATGGATGAGGGCCCTGCAATCGCCAGGGTCTCGCCACGCTGGCTACTGCACAGAGACAGGATCTTGCCATTGAGCAGCGAGGCGGGTTTTTCAATGCACTGCCCTTGCGCGGTTATCTGGTGGGGCATGCCATCGGTGTCAACCGCCATGAAGCCCTGCTCGCCGAAGCGCACGACAGGCAGTGCCGGGTTGCTCATCAGAGGCAGCATTCTGGCCTCGGGAATCGGATTCTTGCGTTGGCGAATCGTCGTGCGCCCGGTGTCTGCTTCTATGCGCGTGCGACTTTTCGGGCTTTCTGAATCCTTGTTGCTTGCCAGAGCCAGCTTTCCGGACTTCAGGCGGAAGAACACGGCGGTATCAGCCTGATTGAATTCTGTCTGCAAGAGCTCTTCCTCAAAGCTCCATGCTCTGGCAAGAAGATCAAAAAGAGAAGTTCCTGGGGAACGGTTGCCTACCATCTTACACCTCCGTATTCATGATTGATTCGATACTCTTGTCTATTACTGCAAGACTGGATTCCAGTGAGTCTATGGCTGCCTGACTATCGGCAATGCTGTTGTCTGTCTCGGATCTGTTCTGGCAGGTTTCCGGTGACTCGGGTTGCTTCATCAATAGAACATCAATGCCGCGACTCATCTGCAATATGCGCATGTGCTCGGCTGTCGCCTGTGACAACTTGCCGACCAGCTCCAACCGCTGAATGAGAAGGCTTTCTATCGCATCAGGTCTGCCAGACATGTCTCCATTCCTTTCAGTGTCAGGCACCCGGTCTGTTCGTCAGAGGGTGCAGAACGATCATCGCAATGATGGTCGGCTTGTCAGTTGTGTTTCCGGCGTGTCGCTGTTTGCTCCCGGCAAGGCTTCTGCCGAGGGCTTCATGAACGTCGGTATCGTCAATCCCGTCAGAGTCGGACTGTCCACACTGCAGTGCCAATCATCGAAGCAGGATTCGAGCATGCTTCATCCTTTGCAAGGAGAAGGCATTGATACTGCCTGAGGGTCTGTTTCTGCTTGAGAGCGGATAAGTCCTGTGACGGCTTTTGCCAGAGACTATACGAAACATCGTCTTTCGTGAAGGGCTAAATGCAGATTATCCGGTTTCCTGTCAATGCAACCATGTCCCATTACCGGATATACACAAGGGTCTATATGGGGCTGCAGCTCTCGTAGGGGACAGCATTGCAGAGTGATGATCGTATGAGTCCTGCAGAAAGAATATTGCACGTGAGTGACTGGCAATCACGGTGTTTCATCGTTAAGACGAAACATGGACAGTCTGTAATGTTTATTCTGGTCGTATGAGAATCCGATAATAATGCAAATCTGGCACTAAAAACCGTTACACACTGATCAGCACGATCTGAAAACTGTATCAGAAAGATTCACGCTGTAACGTATCGTTACACATGCTGTTACACACGGTTTACAGCCTGTAAATATCGTGCCGATCGACCGACTGTTCAGCTTTGAAAACCCCCGTTGCGCAATGACTCGTTCCTCCATATTGTGAGTGTCGTGAACTGAGCGACAAGATCATCGCCCCTTACTGATACCGATGAAAAGCGCGTACTTCAGGTCGCATGACACGGCAGCAACAGCTGCTTCCATCAATCCTGCATTAACGGACTCAGCAGAAGGAGAGAGATGCCTTATGGCGATCACGCTAAACAAGATTACGTCCCAACGGGGTATATCCGTTGGCGAGGCGACCAAGAAAATTGCGGACCTGGGTTGGAACCCGACCTATGTCCAGGAGGCCAGTACATACCCGACTGATTACAAGATCACCAAGGCACCGCGTGATCCGATGAAGCAGGTTCTTCGTTCCTATTTCCCCATGGAAGAGGAGAAGGACAATCGGGTCTACGGTGCGCTGGATGCGGCATTGCGCGGCGACATGTTCCGCAACGTGGAGCCCCGCTGGATCGAATGGATGAAGCTGTTCCTGGCAATCATCCCCTTCCCGGAAATTTCAGCAGCTCGTTCCATGGCAATGGTGGCTCGTCTGGCCCCCGGCGAAGAGCTGCGTACCGGATTCACCATGCAGATGGTCGATGAGTTTCGACACTCCACCATTCAGATGAATCTGAAGAAGTGGTACATGGAGAACTACATCGATCCGGCCGGTTTCGATATCACCGAAGAGGCGTTCGGAAAATGCTACGCCACCACCATCGGTCGGCAGTTCGGTGAAGGTTTCATAACCGGTGACACCATGACGGCAGCTTGCATGTACCTGACCGTGGTGGCCGAAACCGCATTCACCAACACCCTGTTTGTGGCCATGCCGTCCGAGGCTGCACGTAATGGTGATTACGCACTGCCCACCGTTTTTCTATCGGTGCAGTCTGACGAGAGTCGTCATATCGGTAATGGTCACTCCTTGCTGATGGCCGCTTTGAAGGAGCCTGATAATCATCTGTTGCTCGAGCGTGATCTTCGTTACGCCTTCTGGCAGAACCACGCCATTGTCGACGCCGCCGTGGGTACCTTCATCGAGTACGGCACCACCAATCGTGAGAAGGACAAGGAATCCTATGCCGAGATGTGGCATCGCTGGATATTCGAGGATTACTACCGCACCTACATGTTGCCGCTGGAGAAGTACGGCGTAAAGGTACATCACGATGACGTGCAGGAAGCCTGGAAGCGTATTGTCGAAAAACGCTATGTACACAAGGTAGCGCAGTTCTTCTCGGTGGGTTGGCCGGTGAATTTCTGGAGAATCGAAGCACAGACCGACAAGGACTTCGAGTGGTTCGAACACAAGTACCCGGGCTGGTACGCCGAGTTCGGCGAATACTGGAAATGGTACGAGAAGCTGAGTGTGCCTGGCGAGAAGATACTCATCTTCAACGAAGAAGTCGGTTATGTCTATCCGCATCGATGCTGGTCATGCCTGGTTCCCTGTCTGATTCGGGAAGACATGGTGGTCGATACGATTGACGGTGAGCTGCATACCTTCGCTCACGAACTGGATCGCTGGACAGCGGTAGAGGCCTTCTCCGACGAATTCCAGGGTCGGCCGACTCCGGCGATGGGCAAGTTCTCCGGCAAGCGCGAGTGGGAAACACTCTACGACGGCTGGGATCTGGCAGACACCATCAAGGATCTCAACTTTGTTCGTGAAGATGGCAAGACGCTGGTTCCTCAGCCGCATCTGCGCTTTGACGACAAGGACATGTGGACGCTGGATCACGTCAGAGGTCATACGATGGTATCGCCGCTGAAAACACTGCGGGGCATGAATGACACGGATCGTGCCGCTCACATCGAGAATTACCGCGCCGGGTTCAGCATCAACCCCTGTCACTGAGACTGCGTTGCTTGCAGGCAATGGGCAGAGGCGTTCTTTCCTCTGCTCATTGCGCAGCCACATCGCAAACAACACCAACTGCAGAGTATTCGATTTCAGGAGTTTCTACACATGAGTGAAGTCTATAACGTTCGATTGGAGCCGGTAGGTCTGGAGTTTGAAGTCCAGGAAGACGAAACGATTCTCGACGCCGCTTTCCGACAGGGTATTGCCTTGCCTCACGGCTGCAAGGAAGGGCAATGCTCCGCATGCAAATGCATAAAGCTCGATGGAGAGACTGAACTGCTCAAGTATTCAACCTTTGCATTGAATGACTTCGAGCGCGAGAGTGGCCACATATTGATGTGTTGTGCCAAGGCCTATAGCGACATTGAAATCGAACTGCTCAATTTTGATGAAGAAGCACTGTCGAAGTCCATTCCGGTCAAGCAGTATGAAGGCAAGATCGTCGATTTCAAAAGCCTGTCGCATGACATCCGGGGGGTCGAGATAGAAATCGATGCGCCGATGAAGTTTTGGGCTGGCCAGTATGACGACATCACTGTCTCGACGAAGGATGGCGATACGATCACACGCTCCTTTTCCATGGCCAACCCGCCCAGTGAAGCGCAGAAGCTCTCGTTCATCATCAAGAAGTATCCGGATGGGCGTTTCTCGAACGAACTGGATGATGGCGGTATCAGTGTCGGGGCGTCGGTCAGTATTTCAGGTCCGTTCGGCATGTGCTTCCGACGTGAGGAGCGTGAAGGTCCGGTGGTGCTAGTTGGTGCAGGTTCCGGCATGTCGCCGGTCTGGTCCATTCTCAACGACCAGGTCAGTAGCGGCGAGGATCGACCGGTACTCTTCTTCTATGGTGCCCGTACCGAGAACGATCTCATCATGCTCGACGAGATCAAGAGCCTGACCGATGAGTATCCTCTGGTCGAGTTCATTCCGGTGCTCAGTCATGCAGACGAGGATTCAGGTTGGGAAGGTGAGCGGGGCTTTGTCCATGAAACGGTCGCTCGTCGTCTGGAGGAAATGAATGTGCAAGGTGAAGGGGATGTCTATGCCTGCGGGCCGCCTCCCATGATCGAAGCACTGACGCCAGTGTTGTTCATGAACGATTTCGAAACCGATCGCATCTTCTTCGACAAGTTCACACCGACATCGGGCTCTTCGTCGGTTCACTAGAAAACACGTGTTTGTCCCTGGCCTGGAGTATCAACGAAGACGCAGAACTCTCAGCAACGAAACCCTGTGTTGTCCACAGAGATTCGTTTGAGTAGAGCTTGCTTGAAGAAGCGTCATTTCTCACGAGGCGCAGGTTAGTCACCTTTAACAATATCCAGTGGAGATTATCATGGTAGCAACATCCAGTTCAGTCGGTTCAGGTGCCGCCGGAGCCGCAACGTTTGCCGGTTCGGGTAGCCGCAAATACAACTACTTCGAGCCGCGAGGCAAGCGGGCGACGCATTACGAAGATGTGACCGTGGACGTCCAGCCGGACCCGGAACGCTACCTGATTCAGAACTGGATCATCGAGTTCGAAGGCGGCAAGGGCGGTGGTGCGTACCACAAGGACGATACGGCCGCCAAGAGTTCCAACTGGCACGAATACCGCGCACCCGATCAGGAATGGGAAAGAACCCACTATCAGCGTCAGGCGAGAATCGAGACGATGGTGCAGGGTGTGGTCAGCAATGCACGAAAGGCAGGTGCGCACAAGGCGTTCGACAAGACCTGGAACAAGATTCTGCAAGTGCATATGGGGGCCTGGAAACATGCCGAGTTCGGGCTGGGTACTTCGTTGATGCAGGCGCAACGGTACGGCTATACGCAGATGATCAACAATGCAACCCTGACAAATTCTTCCTACAAGTTGCGACTGTCGCAGGACATCACTTTGTTCCTGGCGGAAATCGGCATGGATATCGACGGCTGGGACGATGAACTGGGCAAGAAGAGCTGGCTTGAAGATCCCATCTGGCAAGGCACCCGGGAAGCCGTCGAATCCATCATGGGGTCGGAGGACTATCTGGAGCAGTATTTTGCGACCAACATCATCTTCGAACCACTGGTTGGTGAGCTGTTCCGCTCAGGCTTTCTGATGCAGGCCGCTGCGGCGAACAACGATTTTCTGACGCCTGCGGTCATCTCCGCTGCCGAGGCCGATTACGAACGCAACCTGGCCAACACGATTGACCTCATGTATGTGCTGGTCAATGACGAACAGTATGGCGAGCATAACAAGGCTGTCTTTCAATCCTGGGTGGACAAGCATGGCGCTCTGGCGGACAAGGCTGCCAACAGTCTGCAACCCATCTGGTCACAGGCACATTCCAAACCTGTCTCATTTCAGGATGTAAAGGCAATCTCGCATGAACGCGTAGATCAGATCTTGAACGAACTCGGCCTCAGCCGCTAAATCCAGGGAGTATTTCGAATGTCAGAGTCAGCGCGCAATTCGACAAACCAGAATGTCTTCAAATCCATGAAAGACATTCAGTTTGATCAAACCATCTCGCATCAATGCGGTGTGACCATGAACGATTCCGTGGAGGCTCGAGCGATTGCCGAGTTCATGGATGAAGACCCCAACGTCACCATTACCCACAACCCGGCAACCATCCGTGTCGATGGTGAAGGCAAGCTGGTGTTCAAGATGGATGAGATTGGTGAGTTTCTCGGTCGGGAGATGACCGCAGAGACCTTCGAGGTCAATACATCCACCCATTACGGGCGCATGGTCCGGGTCGATGAAAACACCATCATTCTCTACGGCAATATGGAGGACATGTTCGAGTACATCGAGTGACCTTCAGGCCAGGGGTGGGCCGGAAAAAGAGATTTCAGAAATAACAACAGGAGTCAGGCCATCTGCCTACCGTCGGTCTGGAGCTCTCACTCGGTGAGGGAGCTTTCGGCCCGCGGTAAGCAGAAGGTTTGTCACTCTCTTCAAACATCAGGGAGTCCGGGGCAGCACCGGGCTCCATTTCAGGAACTGCCAGATCGTTCCAGCACCTTCAAGGACAATTGAATTGTATGGCAAAGCTACTTCTCCACGGCTCCGACGCACGGCGTGCACTTGCAAAGGGGGTGGCGCAACTGGCAGCGTCAGTCGAGCCAACACTCGGGCCCAAAGGGCTCAATGCAATGGTGGACCGCCCCATAGGGACTCCCGTGATCACGCGTGACGGAGTTTCCATCGCAACAGAGATCGAGCTGTCCGACCGTTTCGAGAACATGGGAGCCCAGGTTGTACGGGAAGTGTCCATGCAAACCAACGAGGTGGCCGGGGATGGTACGACGACGGCCATGGTCCTGGCCAACTCTCTGATTCAGAAAGGCGTGGCCGTCACCGATGGTCGCGTCAGGCCGGTTGACCTGTGCAAGGGAATCGATATTGCCGTGAAGCAGGTGGTCAGTGAGCTGGCGAAGACCGCCCGTGCCTGTGACGACAAGCCGGAGTATCTGACGGCAGTTGCCACGGTTGCAGCCACGAACCCGGAGCTGGGCGCACTGGTGGCCGAGGCCTATCACCGAGTGGGTAGAGAAGGGGTGATCAGCGCCGACTATTCCGTAACCGTCGACACGACGCTGGATGTCGTTGAAGGCATGTCCTTCGATCGCGGCTACCTGTCCCATCACATGGTGACCAATGAGGAGAAGATGGAGGCTGTGCTCGAGAACCCACTGATCCTCATGACCGATCACAAGATTCTCGATCCGAATGATCTCGCTCAGGCGCGCGAACTTGCCGACAAGGAAGGTCGCCCCCTGTTGATCATTGCCGAGGAGATTGCACCGTCCGTGGTGGTGATGCTGATGGACAATGGTGGCGCGGGTAAGTACCTGATCGTTCATCCACCGGAATACGGTCATTGGCGTACCGCCATGATGGATGACCTGGCAATCCTGACCGGCGGTGAAGTCGTTGCTCGGGGCCTGGGCAAGACCATCGATAATGTATCCCTGAAGCAGTTGGGTGGGGCAGACAAGGTTATTGCCAGTTCATCGTTCACCAGTATTGTCAGAGGCAACGGTGATACCGCTGCCATCAAGGCAAGGCGTGCACAGGTACAGCGACAGCATGACGCCGCACCGCCCAATATCGATCAGGACAAATTGCGTGAACGACTCTCCAAACTGTCGGGAGGCATGGCCGTCATCAGTGTGGGCGGTTTCACCCCGGTAGAACAGAAGCGCAAGATTCAACTGATCGAGGATTCACTATGTGCGGTGCAGGCAGCTGCTGAAGACGGGGTGGTTGCAGGCGGTGGTACGGCACTGGCGCAGATCGGTGGTGTGCTGGACGACGCTCTGGCTGCCAATACAGGTGATGTACGCACAGGTATCGAATTGTTGAAGTCCGTATTGACCCGTCCGCTCGAGAGAATTGCCTTCAATGCAGGTGCGGATCCGGAGTCGGTGAAAGCCGATGTTGCAGCGGCAGCACTGGGCCAGGGATATGATGCATCCATCGGCGAGTACGGCGACATGTTCGCTGCCGGCATCATCGATCCTGTCAGGGTGACCAGCAGTGCATTGGTCAATGCAGCCTCGGTGGCAACACTCATTCTGACAACGGAAACACTGATTGCCGATCTGGCAGAAGGTGAAGCGGATCCGACTGCAGGCCCTGCCCTGGGTGGTGGCGCCGAGCTCCTGGGGCGTCCCTGAGATGAAGTGGGAGGGCAGGCAAGTGCGGAAGTTGACATGGCTTGCGCAGTCTTCAGGTCTGGATAATTTGCATATCCGATAAATCAGAGTAACTTATGGCAAAGGCAATTCATTCCATGATTCGTGTGCTCGATGAGCAGCGATCACTCGATTTCTATTCACAGGCATTCGATCTTGTCGTATGCGACAGGCTCGATTTCGAGACCTTCACGCTGGTGTATCTGAAAAGCGATGAGACGGAATTCGAGCTGGAACTGACCGTGAACAAGGGGCAGAAGGTGCCATATGAATTGGGTAATGGTTATGGTCATCTGGCAGTGAGCGTTGACAATCTCGATGATGAACACGCTCGCCTGAAAGAACTGGGCATGACGCCTCGCGATATTGTCGAGTTCAATCACGAGGGGTCACTACTTGCCCGGTTTTTCTTCATCAAGGACCCCGACGGTTATGACATAGAAGTCCTGCAGCGTCACGGCCGTTTCAAGTAGAGCAATACCTATTACAACAGGAGGAGTGAAAATGGTTGGTACATCCAATAATCAAACCATAGAGTTTGTACGTAGACAGGTTCCGGAAGCTGGAAAAATGACACGCCGCCAGCTTTTGAAGAGAGGTCTGGGTATCAGCGGCAGCCTGATGCTGGGCAACGGCTTTCTGGCTGCCAGCAATGCTGCATGGGCACTGGAAACCAAGGCATTGTCGCCCGGGGCCATGGCGACACTGGTACAGATGGCGCGGGATATCTATCCGCACGACAGGTTCGGTGATGAGCTCTACGCGGTCGCCGTCAAGGGTCATGACGCCAAGGCTGCAGAGGATGCGGACTACAAGGCCATGATGGAGTCCGGTATTGCCAGTCTGGATGAGATGGCCAGAGCCAATGGGCATGAGTCCTATGTGGGGGCTGGATGGGAGACCGATCGAGTGGCCATTCTGGAAGCCATCTCGGGTGAGGCGTTCTTTCAGACTGTGCGTGGCGGGCTTGTAGTAAGCCTGTACAACCAGCACGAAGTCTGGTCGATTCTGGGATATGAAGGTTCTTCTTTTGAAAAAGGAGGGTATCTGCAGCGTGGGTTCGATGATGTGAATTGGCTTTGAGGACCTCGAGTCGTCAAGCAGATCATCCGTTCGACATGCAACGGGTCTAGCGTCACGCAACCCGACAATCCAATCAGACCAAGAGAACACAGAACATGGCAGCTCCTTATGATCTAGATGATGACAGTGTTGTCGTTATCATTGGTACCGGTGCCGGCGGCGGCACCCTGGCAAACGAACTGGCACAGAAAGGCATCGATGTCGTCGCCCTGGAAGCAGGGGCGCGGCATCTGCCAGCAGATTACATCAACGATGAGTGGGCAAGCTTCGGGCAGCTTGCCTGGACTGATATGCGTACTACCTCCGGTAGTTGGCGAGTGGCCAAGGATTTCGCCAACCTGCCAGCCTGGATCGTGAAAGCGGTGGGCGGCTCCACCGTGCACTGGGCAGGCGCCTCGCTGCGCATTCAGGATCACGAATTTCGAGCCAAGACAGAATACGGTGACGTGCCCGGAGCCAATCTGCTTGACTGGCCGGTCACACTGAAAGAGCTCGAGCCCTACTACGCCAAGGCCGAAGACAAGATGGGCGTGACGCGAACCAATGGTATTCCCGGTTTGCCCGGCAACAACAACTTCAAGGTCATGAAAGCCGGCGCCGACAAGATGGGCTACAAGGAATGTCACTCCGGCCGCATGGCCATCAATTCCGAGCCACGCGATGATCGGGCTTCCTGTCGACAGCTGGGTTTCTGTTTTCAGGGCTGCAAGATGGGGGCGAAGTGGTCAACTGCCTATACCGAGATTCCGAAAGGCGAGGCCACTGGCAAGCTGGAAGTGCGTGAGCAGGCGCATGTTCTGAAAATAGAACATGATGCCAACGGCAAGGTCAGCGGCGTTCTTTATCAGGATGCCGATGGTAACCAGCAGTTGCAGAAGGCAAGAGTAGTCTGTGTGGCGGGCAATTCGATAGAAAGCCCGCGACTCCTGCTCAACTCCTCCTCTTCCATGTTTCCGGATGGGCTGGCCAACTCCTCAGGCCAGGTTGGCAGGAACTACATGCGCCACATGACCGGTTCGGTCTATGCCGTTTTCGAAGATCCCGTTCACATGTACCGCGGAACCACCATGGCGGGCATCATTTCGGATGAATCCCGATTCGACCCCAGTCGTGGATTCGTCGGCGGCTTCGAGATGGAGACGCTGTCTCTGGGCGTACCGTTCATGGCAGCCTTTCTGAACCCGGGCGGTTGGGGACGAGAGTTTACCTCGGCCATGGACAGTTACGAGAACATGGCAGGTATGTGGCTGGTCGGTGAAGACATGCCACAGGAAAGCAATGGTGTCACCTTGTCCGATGCCAAGGATCAGTTCGGCCTGCCGGTAGCCAACGTCAATTTCGACGATCATCCGAATGATGTTGCCATGCGCAACTATGCCTACAAGAAGGGTATGGAGCTGTATGACTCCATTGGTGCGACTCAGACCTACCCGACGCCACCGTATCCTTCAACGCACAATCTGGGTACCAACCGCATGAGTGCAGACCCCTCCCTGGGTGTCGTCAACGCGTTCGGGCAGTCACACGATATCGATAATCTGTTTGTCTCTGACGGCAGTCAGTTCACAACGGGTGCTTCGGAGAATCCGACACTGACCATTGTCACTCTCGCGATTCGTCAGGCGGATTACATTGCCGATGCGATGAAGTCGAAATCGATCTGATGCCCTGACAGGGTCACAGGGAAACGCCAGCCGGCAACCGAGATGTTCAGGTTGCCGGTTCGGATACGCTCAGGCTGCGTCAAAGTCAGCAGCGATGCGCATGTCCCGGAGTGGTCGTACCAGCTCGATGGAACGCTGGTAATTGGCGTGTTGCTTGAATGCGGTCAGTTGCGCATCTGATTCGAACTCACCGTAGACGACAAAATCCGGTTTGCTCTGGGAGATCGGATCCTCACGTGTATTCACACCGACCTCGAAGTGTTGGCAGTCGGGAATTTCCTTGAGCAGTGACAGTCCGTCGTATATTGCCTGCAGGTCTTCCTTGCGTTTGGCGGTGAAGAATACGATATGCCTGATCATTGAATTTGCCTTTGGTACCACGATGAAAGCCCGGGGCTCAGGGGCTGTTCTTGAGTGTGGCAGTTTACCAGTGGCTCAGCAGCTTGTGATGATGCGGGAGGCCTGCAGGCTCTTCGCTGGCAGATCGATCCGGGAGAGGGTGGCCGGACCGGTGATGCTGCATCGCATTCGCGCCAAGTCAGGCGGCTTTCCTGTCGACCTCATCACTGGTTTCCAGAGGTGCCGGGCGGCCCAGTAGAAATCCCTGGAGTTCATCGCAGCCGAGCTTGCGAAGGGCTTCGCGTTGGGTTTCCGTCTCTACACCTTCTGCGTTGACCCGCATGCCCAGCGAATGGGCAAGGGAGACAATGGATGCAACGATCAAAGACACCTTGTCTTCACGTTCCAGCTCTTTCACGAAGGCTCGATCGATCTTTACCTTGTTGAAAGGAAAGCGCCAGAGGTAGGACAGGCTGGAGTAGCCGGTCCCAAAATCATCCATCGCGATCCGGACACCGAGACTGGACAGGCGGTTGAGGCTGTCGAGCACCTTTTCCGGGTCACTGATCAGCAGGGATTCGGTAATTTCCAGTTCCAGCCGTTCAGGTGCCAGGCCGCTTGACTCAAGCACTCTGGCGACGACGGCAACAACATCCGGCGCATCTGCACGAAATTGAGCAGGGGAGAGGTTGACGGCAACGTGAGTGGCGTCTCTCCATTGGACTGCATCATGGCAGGCCTGTTCGATTGCCCATGTGCCGAGTGCCACGATCTGGCCGCATTCCTCGGCCAATGGAATGAACACCGAGGGGGGCACATTGCCGTGTACAGGATGATTCCAGCGCATCAAGGCCTCGAAGCCGACTGCCAGGTCACTGTCAGTGGCGTCAAACAAGGGTTGGTAATGCAAGCTGAGTACATCGTCAGCAAGAGCTGTTCGCAGGTCTATGGCCAGCAGCCGGCGTTCCTCCAGCTCACGATCAAGGGCTTCATCGTAGAAGCTGAATCGACCCCGTCCGGATGTCTTGGAACGATACATGGCCAGATCGGCCTTGTGCAGCAAGTCGTTGATTTCTGTTGCGTCAATACCGAAGCAGGCGGCACCGACGCTGGCACCGCAGGGCACTCTGCTGCCGGCAATATCCATGGGGCGAGCCAGCGCTTCGACAATGCGTCGCCCATGGGCTTCAACATCCCGAGGACCGCTCTGCGTAGCCTGCAGGACAGCGAATTCGTCGCCACCGAGTCGTGCCAGTACATCGCCGGGGCGATGCAAGGCGTTGAGCCTGGCCGCTACCTCACGCAGTACCTCGTCGCCGGCAGAATGACCAAGGGTGTCGTTGACCTCCTTGAAACGGTCGAGATCGATGCAATGGATCGCAAACGCCTCTCCAGAGACGACTGCCGCTTGCGCGGTTGCGATCAGTACACTTTCGAAACTGGCACGGTTCAGTGCCCCCGACAGGACATCATGTTCTGCCAGATAGCGAATCTTCTTCTCATCGCGTCGACGATCCGTGAGGCGCTGCCAGGATTGCCAGGCAATGCCCAGGCCTGCCAGGAGCAGCAGACCGATGACCGTAGCGGCGACCCGGGTGAAGGCGGATGCGATGCGTTGTTGACGCGCGCTCTGGTCGACATAGACTTCAATGACGCCATGAATTCCGTCAGGTCCCATCAGCGGCACATAGGCCTCGGAATACAGATCTGGACGATCCGGTTTCTCTCGGCCGTCCGCCAGCTCGATATAGTTGTTGCCGCCCAGCACGATGTCGCTGACGTATCCATTGCTACCCGCATGGCTCTGGGTGTCGATCCGGGCTGCCCCCGCTGCTGCCAGAGGCGTCAATGAGCCGATCTCGTCAGACGTCAGTATCAGATGCCCGCTGGAGTCGAACAACTTGTAGCGGAACACATCACCCAGCCGAGTGTTGCGTTTCAGCGCCACCTGCGCCTGCTGGCTGAGCTCTCGGTGGGAGAACAGGCGATCAAGGTCAGGTACGCTCTTTGTCAGAAAATCAGCATACTGCAACGCCGTGTGTTCGGCATCCTTGGCGAGGAAGTGATTCTCGGTGTGGTTCATGGCAGACAAGGCCACGACCAGAAGCACGGCTCCGGCGCCCGCCCACACCGGTATTGACCACCAGAGAGATCGTGGTTGTGCGCTGGCTCTGAGAGATTTGCCTACACCGTACAGGCTGGCAAGCGCCAGACGCATTTTGTTCCGCATGCGGGGTATAGCGGCCGGAGCCATGCATGGCTTGAATATCCGGGTAACCCCGGTTCGGCGCCGGGCACGCCTGTATCTGCGCGGTTTCGGGCTCTCGGTGATGGTTCAAGAGCGCCACTGTACCCAGATGCCCGTGAGGGAGACTGATGGCCGCGCTGACACTCGACTGCCAGTCCCGGTCAGTGCGTTATAAGGCAGATTTCGTGAAATCACGTTCTGGGTTCATACTTGCAGGGACTGAGCACGGCGAATCAAGAGAAACTCCATGCGTTATCTCCCTCTGCTACTGGTCATGCTGGCTGTCCCCCTGGGACATTGGTTGGGTCGGACCTATCCCTTTGCTGGTGGGATATTGTTCGGAGGCGCACTTCTGGCGTCGCTGGTTGGCCTGTACGATCTGCTGCAGACCAATCGCGCGGTGTTGAAGAACTATCCGCTGATTGCTCGAATGCGGTTCCTGCTTGAAGGTATCCGCCCGGAAATTCGTCAATACTTTCTCGAAAGTGATCATGATGAGGTGCCTTATTCCAGAGAGCAACGCGCTCTGGTGTACCGGCGAGCCAAGGGTATTGAAGGCCTGCGCCCCTTCGGTACGCTGAAGAACGTGAATATGGTGGGGCATGAATGGATCAACCATTCGATAGCACCGACACATATCGACAGTAGTGATTTCAGGGTCACCATTGGTGGTGAGCAGTGCCGCAAGCCGTACGAAAGTTCGCTTCTGAATATTTCAGGTATGTCCTTCGGTGCACTGTCTTCCACAGCCATCGAGGCACTGAATCGTGGTGCCTGTGAAGGCGGATTTGCGCATACGACAGGGGAAGGGTCGATTTCTCGCTATCACCAGAAGCACGGTGGGGACCTGATCTGGCAGATTGGCAGTGGATACTTCGGTTGTCGTGATGACAAGGGGTGTTTCAGCGCAGAGAACTTCAAACGCAGCGCTACGCAGGACAGCGTGCGAATGATTGAAATCAAATTGTCACAGGGAGCGAAGCCCGGGCATGGTGGCATCTTGCCAGCCTCCAAGGTCACTTCGGCGATTGCCGAGGCGCGCGGAGTGCCCGTGGGCGTCGAATGCATCAGCCCGGCCAGTCACAGTGCTTTCAAGACACCTGTCGAGCTGATGGCATTCATCAGCGAGCTGCGTGAACTGTCGGGCGGCAAGCCGGTTGGCATCAAGTTGTGTGTCGGGCATCCCTGGGAGTTCTTTGCGATCGCCAAGGCCATGATCGAAACGCAAACCTGTCCCGATTTCATTACCGTGGACGGCTCGGAGGGTGGCACGGGAGCGGCGCCTGTTGAATTCGCTGACCACATCGGTGCACCGCTGCGCGAAGGGCTGATGCTGGTGCACAACACGCTGCTGGGTCTCGGGCTGCGAGAGCAGGTGACTATCGTGGCTTCCGGCAAACTGGTCAGTGCCTTTGATATTGCCCGAGTCCTGGCCCTGGGAGCTGACGCCTGCAACATGGCCCGTGGCTTCATGTTCGCGATCGGTTGCATTCAGGCGCAGGTCTGTCATACCGGTAAATGCCCTACCGGTGTCACATCTCAGGACCCCAGGCGATTCAAGGCCTTGAATGTCGACAGAAAGTACCGGCGAGTCGCCAATTTCCATGGCAATACGCTGTCTGCGCTGAAGGAGACAACCGAAGCCTGTGGTCTGGTACATCCCGGACAGTTTCGAGCGGAGCACCTCATGATCCGTATCAACAGTCGCGAAGTACGCTCAGCGGCCAGTCAGTATGATTGGCTGGAGGACAGGGAATTGCTGGAGCAGTCGAACGATCATCCGGCATTCCGCAAGTTCTGGGATCGAGCCCGCTCGGACAGTTTCACGGCCGTGCCTTGATTTCAATGCACGTGCGAGGCGGTTGTATCCTGAAAGACTGATTCCTGCGCACTCTTGCGTTGGGGTCAGTCTCTGGCAGTTCTTGCGCCGCCTTGATACAGGCACTGTAGAGCGATGCGCATGAATCGTGCGCCGCGTTGATGCAGGCGCTATAGAGCGAAGTGCACCAATCGTGCGTCGCTATATGGCCAATAGCTTCTTCTTCAGCTTCTTGTCGGAGATGGTCTTGATATAACTGTCGATGCTGATGGCCTTGCGCTTGCGCTCACTCTCTTCGGGCCAGTGGTTCAATATGCGTTTGACGTAAAGCAGAAAGACGATGGTCTTGCGCTTCTTCTTGCCGCGAGGGCGCTGCAGCAATACCTGCATCTTGAACTGATCGTCGAGCTTTCCGAGAATGCCTGCCTCTTCAAAGGCCTCCAGCAGCGCGACACGCCGGTTGCTCAGGTTTTTTTCCAGCTTCCCGGTCGGGATGATCCACTGTGAATGTTCACGGCTGGTGACCAGGTAGATCTTGCACTTCTTCTTGCGTTTCTTCTTGTGCTTGCATTTCTTCATCAGAATAGGGAGTACGGCGACTCTCTTTTTCAGCTTCTGATGCTTTTTACCCATTGTCAGGTTTTCCTGCCGTGGCCAGTTGAGCGTTCTTGTAACGCTTGTCTCCCGTCACCTCGGGGCCTGCAAACCAGGGGGGTGACCAGGCGAGGGCCTGTTCCTCTGTCGTGAACTCGGTTTCGAGAATCATCAACGGTGCCAGCTCACCCTGATAGACGTCCAGTTCCAGTTGATGCTCTTCAAGCATAAACGTGCTGCGAGCTTTTTCAAGCTGCATACCGTTAGTCAGTGGCCACAAGGCGTCGAACATCGCTTCGCTGATCAGAATCTCGTGTTCCTCGCGAGTCATGCCTGTGCCTTTCTTTTCAGTCAGAAAAAACAGATCGCCCTTGCGTCTGATTCTGACTTCCCGCTCCGATTCCCGGATGAGATAGCCCTGTTGAATCTGTTCGACCAGAGCCTGTTGCAACTCGGTCACCGGTAATTCCTTCACCAGAAACTTGCGTTCGATTTCAATTGCCACGATAGCCCTCCCGAGCTGCTGTCTACAGATGCTTCTTCGAGATTTCGGCCCACAGCTTGATGTAGGCAGCGTTGGCAGAGGTTGATCGGGCAAACAGATCTACCGGTGCCTTGTGTTGCCCCATTTTCTCGATATCGGAAGAGTAGGGTATGGTGGACTTCAGGAACACCTTGCGGCGCGTGGACATGGCTTCCATGGTTGCCTTGTGCAGAGATTTCTGTGCCTGAACCATGGAGAAGAACGGGACGATCTTCTTCAGGGGATACTTGTTTTCCTGGAAGAAGTGCACCAGTTGTTCAAAGGTTCGCTCGGACAGGGTGGTCGGAATGACAGGAACCAGCACCACATCGGATGCCGTGAATATCGACTCCGACAGAAAGCTGATGGAAGGCGGGCAGTCGAGAATCACCAGGTCGTATTCCTTTCTGAAACCCTTCAGCAGGCGCTTCAAGCGATTCTCGCGCTTCTTCAGATCGCTCAGCATGGAATCGAAATTGCGAAAGCTCAGGTGTGCCGGGATGACATCCAGGTTTTCAAAATCACTGGCCTTGATGTTCTTGACCAGGCTCTTGTAGGCCTTGAAAAACCGTTCTCCCCATTTCTTCGATGAGGGTTTGACGCGAAAGTAGAACGAGGATGCACCTTGTGGATCGAGGTCGATCAGTAGCGTTCTCTGCCCGGACTTGGCGGCGAAGTAGGCCAGGTTGACAGCGGTCGCGGTTTTTCCGACTCCACCCTTCATGCTGTAGCAGGCAATGACTTTCATCGGGATTCTCCACTGGCCTTTGCGCCAAAGGCCAATTCGATTTCCATGGCCATGTCGTCGGTAAAAAAGCGCGCAAGTGCCGCCTCCACCTGATTGCGTGTTTCGATCTGCCTGATATGCAGGACGGCAATGAGTCCGCTCAGAGCCTTGGTCATCTCGATCTGTCGGTCATCACTGAAACCGCTCAGGAACTCTATCTGGACACAATAGTCATTGAAGTCGCCCAGCGTCACCTGCAGCTTCTTCAATCGTTTCAGTAGTCTGGCGGTACGCTTTCCGGGAAGCAGCTCGATGAAGAATTCGATCAGATAGCGCAGTTTCTTGAATTCCTTGCGTATGTCATGCACATCCTCGTCGTCCGAGTCTGCATGCAGTTCGGCGCTCATGGACTGAATCTTCTTGTAACGCTTGATCAGCAGGGATTTGGCAACAGTCTGCACCGGCTTCTTCGACAGCGAATTCGAATAAGCCGGTGCCTCTGACAGGATTGCCTTGCAAGCGCTGATGTCATGCTGAAACTGCTTTGACTGGAAGTAGCGTGCCAGCCGGTTCTTTTCCAGTTGCCGTTGTTTTTCCACTCGTACATACAGTTCGTCCAGTCCTGCCGCATGACTGTCGGGCAGCATTTCGAGATAGTGCTTCTTGTCCAGCAGAAAGACGTCCAGATCCCGTAGTCTGCTGGTCTTGCCGGCAATGTCAGACAGTTGTGGGGCCAGAGCTTCCACCGTTTCCGGTGGCAGGGCTTTCTTCAGGAGGCTGATCAGGGATCGCAGCTTGCGCACACTCACACGAAACTGATGCAGGAAAACCGTATCGATGTCGGCCACCACGCCGTCGACATGGGATGTTGCCTGATCAATCATCTCGGTGGCCATGGCCCGGACGGCGAGTTCTGTGGGCCTGTCCGGCGACAAGTGCAGTGCCGCAGGCGCATCCCTGTCAGTCATGCCAGGGTTCTGCTGCATGAACATTGCTTTCAATCCGAAATCGGGTACCTCTCTTTCGAACAGGGGTTTCAACAGCTTTCTGGCCTGCACGGCACTTTTTTCGTAGCCGCGCATCTGTTGCAGGGTGATGTAATGCTGATTGTCTTCATCGACAATCGATTGTGACAGCAGGCCTCTGGCAACGATCTTTTCATCCGCGTTGCGTAGTGCAAAGCGTGTGCTGACTCGCTGCAGTGATGCAATGGGCATGAAGGCACGCAAGCCGATCTTCTTCTGCAGCAGATGCTTCACGTCGCTCTCTGGCAGATCCCACCAGAACCGGGCTTTCGCCGGTGCTCGAACTTCGCCGATGTGATCGGAGCCTCGGGTGAGTTGAAAGGTGTTCTTGTCGACGCGACAGAGCATCAGGTCGGCATTCCACAGGTTGGCATCGAAATCGTCATACACCGTCAGGTCGGACGTCACGGGCTGATCGATTTCGACGTGAAAACCGGCTCCCAGTACTGCAGCAAGTTCGCTGTGATCAACCGCGTTTTTCAATAACCAGGTCTTTTCCGATGCTGGATTCATTTCTTTGATTTTTTTTGTTTTACGGGGGCGTTCAGATACTCTTCAACGAGTCGTTCAAGGATGACCTGCACACTGCTGTCTTCTTCGATTGCCCTGATTTTAAGGGCCTTGAGCATATGGCTTTCCAGGCGCAAGGAGGTGTTCTTCTTGCTGGGCTGTTCCTTACTCACGTCGCTGGCCTTCATCGATACCAGGCGTCATCGTGAAGCAATCGACGGTTGACGTCAAGACGTCATGCCAGATCGAGCAACAAGTGAGGATTGTTCTTTGCAATGGGGGGGACTCAGTATGGTCATGAGTCATGAGTCATGAGTCATGAGTCATGCTGAACGCTGTAACGGCTGTAACGGCTGTAACGGCTGTAACGGCTGTAACGGCTGTAACGG
>CBDUIJ010000070.1:0-19846 GCA_965367215.1 uncultured Granulosicoccus sp. | reverse complement strand
CCTGGACTCCCGCAAAACTGACTGCGCTGAAACATCAATTCGACAGCTCCGATGGTGGTGACATGCTCACCCCGCGCAACCGGGAAATTGCCGACAGGATCTTTTCGTCCGGAGGGCGTCGACCCGCCCCCTATTCCGGCATCCCGACCTTGCTCGATGCCCCTCACCTTTCCATGGACAGTACTGACTGGACAGACCTGCAGGTTGCATTGTTCGGCGCGCCGATGGATCTGGGCGTCACCAACCGCAACGGTGCACGCTTCGGACCGCGTGCGCTGCGAGCCATCGAACGGGTGGGCCCTTACAACGATGCACTGGACTGTGCACCCGTCCATGAGATGCGGGTTGCCGACATCGGTGACGTGCCCTTCCAGAGTCGCTTTGATCTGCAGCAAAGCCATCAGGATATCGAAGCCTTTGTCCTGCAGTTGATCGAAGCCGGGGTGGCTCCGCTCATGGTAGGCGGCGACCACTCTGTCAGTCACCCTGCGCTGAAGGCTGTTGGTCGGGAGCGACCTGTGGGCATGATCCATATCGATGCCCATTGCGACACGGCAGGTTCCTATGAAGGTGAAAAGTTTCACCACGGCGGGCCATTCCGCAATGCCGTGCTTGATGGTGTGCTGGACCCGGAACGCACCATTCAGATCGGAATCCGCGGAGCTGCCGGCTACATCTGGGAGTTCTCGGAGATGTCAGGCATGACCGTCATACAGGCTCGGGACATAAGCGAACACAAACTGCCTGACATCATCAAACTTGCCCGTGATGTTGTCGGCGAAGGCCCCACCTATCTGTCCTTTGATATCGACAGTCTGGACCCTGCCTTTGCACCTGGCACAGGCACACCCGAGGTGGGGGGCTTGACGACTCGCGAAGCCATGGCACTCATACGGGGCATGAAGGGCCTGGACATCATTGGCGGTGATGTGGTTGAAGTGGCGCCAGCCTATGACCCCACCACCAATACCGCTCAGAACGGGGCGCAGATGCTGTTTGAAATTCTCAGCGTCATGCAGTTCAGCCCGTCCCTGATAGACAACAGGAAAGCGCGTTGACAAGGCCTCTTGCCTGGCGAAGCCTCGAAAACCTTTCATACAAGACAATCCGGAACAAAACCTCACTCAGCCGACCATGAGTCGGCTGAGTCACAGCCATTCATTCAAGCAGCATCCGCCCTGAATACAACGCAGCTTTCGGAATCGAACTGCAAGGCGACCTGCTCGCCTACCAGCAGATCCCGCAGAATCGAATCGCGTGAGGGCAAGCGGACCCTCACAGTCGATGTTCCCGTTCTCACGAGAATTTCCGTGCTGGCCCCCAGGTTGCGAATGAACTCAACCTCACCCAGCGGTCCGGATGACAGATGAGGCGCACGATCCAGGACGACACTCTCTGCTCGAACGGAGAGCTTCAGTGCGGTTCCTGCCGGTGCATCCGTACGGAAGACGGTATTCACGCCGGAGAGTTGTACCTGCCCCTGATCGGAGGCTGAGGCATCCAGAATATTGGAGGCTCCCAGGAACTCCGCAGTGAAGGCATTCGCAGGCTGTCGATAGATATCCTGCGGCGCGCCCTGCTGACAGATTTCCCCACCCTTCATTACCACGAGCTTGTCCGCCAGCATCATCGCTTCTGTCTGGTCATGCGTCACCAGAATGGTTGTGACCCCGAACTTCTGTTGCAACTGACGAAGCTCGATCTGCATGGCATCGCGAAGCTGTGCATCCAGCGCAGACAGGGGTTCATCCAGCAGAAACAGCCGCGGTTGCACCGCCAGAGCACGGGCAATGGCAACACGCTGGCGCTGCCCACCGGAGAGTGCAGAGACCGGACGATCGGCAATGGCCGGCAAGGAAATGACCTCGAGCAGTTCAGCGACTCGATCATCACGTTTGAGTTTACTGATACCCCGCAACTTCAAACCATAGGCGATGTTCTCCGCCACGCTCATGTGCGGAAACAACGCCAGAGACTGAAACACCATGCCGAAGTCGCGTTTGTGAGGCGGCAGTCTGGAGATGTCATTCCCACCCAGCAACAGTTGTCCGGCACTGGCCTTCTCGAAGCCGGCAATGATGCGCAGCAAGGTTGTCTTGCCGCAACCTGATGGTCCGAGCAGACAGACGAAGGAGCCCTTTTCAATATCCAGATCAATGCCTTTCAGGGCCTCGAACTGCCCGAATTTTTTCGAGACGCCGGCGATGCTCAAATCGATACCCATGAATCAATAATTGTCCTTGGTCATCAGAAGAGGCTGGAGCGGCCAGCGATGATCTTGTCGATGGCAATGATCATCACCAGGTCAATCAGAATAATGAAGACCGACAGAGCCAGCGTGGAGGGATCCAGAGATGACACCGTGCGACTGTACATCCAGATGGGAAGCGTGCTCTGGTCGATGGTGTACATGAAGAAAGTGATCGTGAATTCATTGAAGGAAATGATGAATGCGAAGATCAGCCCTGCCAGAATGCCGGGTTTCATCAAAGGCACGACGATATCCAGTCCCGCACGCAACGGCGACGCTCCCAGAGAGATGGCAGCTTCTTCGGTTTCCCGAGAAATGCTCTGCATCGCACTCATGCAGTTGCGCAGCACGAAGGGCATGACCAGCGCCAGATGCGGAATGATCAGACGCCAGATTCCCAGTTCCCAGCGCAGGCTTTCGGCAATCAACAGGAAGGCTATACCCAGCATGACCAGTGGAAAAACCAGTGGCAAGGTGAACAGCAGTTCCATGCTCTGCCGAAGCCGCCGCTGGCCACGCACCAGGGCATAGGCCAGAGGAATACAGGCGGCAACCGATAACACCATGACTACCAGGCCAACCAGCAAACTGCTGCTCAGTGCTGCACCCACCGCCTGTGAACCCGAGGATTCATCACTGGAGAACAGTTTCAGCGCGGTCTCGTACCAGCGCAGGGAAAACTCACTCGGTGGGAAACTGGAGGTCTCCGCCGCCGAAAACGACATGATGACGATGATTGCCATCGGTGCGGCCGCAATGATGATGCCGATTCCGGCAAGCAGACAGACCAGCAGCTTGTAGCTGCCTCCACCCTCTTCAGGCATCAAACCCACACGGCTCATGACGCACCTCGCACGCTGGTGCGTGATACCAGCCAGGTGGAAAACACCAGAACCAGGGTGATGATCAGGATCAACACCATGCCCCCGGCGGCAGCTCCCGACCAGTTGAACAAGGGCGAGATCATGTCACGAATGGCCAGACCCAGCATACGCACACGACGCCCGCCCAACAGCAGAGGCACCGCAAACGCGCTGGCATTGAAAGCAAATACAATCGACCCGGCACTGATCAGGCCGGGCTTCAGCAACGGCAAGGTAATGTCAGCGAAGGAGCGCCACTGACTGGCCCCCAGACCACTGGCCGCTTCCAGATACTCATGCGAAACCGCACGCATGGAGCTCATCAGCGGAAAAACAGCCAATGGCAAGGAAGTCTGCACCAGGCCCAGCAGGACACCCTTTTCATTGAACAACAGGATCAGAGGCCGTTCGATGATACCCAGCTGTATCAGAGTTGTATTGATGGCACCCGCAGGCCCCAGTAGCAGAATCCAGCCATAGGATTGAATCAGCAGGTTCAGGATCATCGGCAACAACACCACAACCGTCAGTATCCGTCGCCATGAGGCACTGCGTGTCGTGACGATCATTATCGCCAGCGGGATAGCCAGTACCAGCACGATAGCGGTACTGGTGGCGGCCAGCTTCAGCGTCAACCAGACCGATCGCAGGAAATAGGGTTGCGCCAGCTCGACATAGGCTTGCAGGGAAAAACCGTCGATGGCTCCGGTCTCCGCCGAGACGGAGAACCGCAGCATATACAGACAGGCAGCCAGAAAGGGCGTTATGAGCAGCAGCGCTGGCAAGCACAGCAACCACGGTGCCGATCGGCGATACAGTGAATTCACACGAACTCCCGGGCGAGGCAAGGGCATGACTTGTGGCCTCCCCTCATGAACCGAAACCGACATGCCTCAAGACAGCGTTTGTGTATAACGCTTGATCCAGTCCTCACGCACCGAAGCAATGAAGTCCTTGTCGTGCACCACCGCCTTGTCGGACAGCTGCTCCGGCTTGATGATGAAGGGACTGCTTTGAGCGGCCTTCGACATTACCGCCTGCGTATTGACCGGACCGTTCAGCACAGCCTCTGCCATGACGCCCTGTACCCCGGCATCCAGCGTGTAGTTGATGAAGGCATGAACCACATCGTCATCACCCGGGTGCGACTTGGGCATGATGGTGTACATGAGATCGGCGAAGAAGCCCTCCTCCAGATCATAGGTGGCGCCCATGTTGGATTGCTCGGGATTGGCCAGCTCCCTGGCACAGAAGGCGGGTGCGTACACACCACCGATGTCCAATGCATTGGAGCGAAACAGTTCCACGAGCTGAGTCGGGTTCTCACCGAAGGTCAGCAGACGATCACGCAGCTCCGCCAGTTTTTCAAAGGCAGCATCGCCATCCGTGCCGTCACCGCCGAGCATCTTCGAGGTGGCAAAGACTGTATCCAGCGCATCGGTCCAGGTCGCCGGTGGCAGAAACAGGCGGCTCTCGACACTCTCATCCCACAGTTGTGCGTAGCTGACTGGCGGCTCACTGAAGGTCCTGGTGTTGTAGATCATGCCACCGGTCCACAGCAGGTAGCCGATACCGTGACCATCAGCACCAGTACGAAACTGCGGGTCCACCTGCTCCAGATTGGGAAGCTGGTTCAGATCCGGCTTTGCCAGCAGGCCATCAGCTGCCAGAGTGACACCACCGACGCCAGCCAGAGTAATGACATCATATTGTGGACGGTCGCCTGCAGCACGAAGCTTGGCAACCATTTCGGAGGTACTGCCGGTGCGATCGGCTATCACCTTGGCGCCGGTCGCCTCTTCGAAGGGTTTGGCGATATGGTTCAGTACCGCAAGACCCGTGTCGTCCGACCATGTCAACAGGCGAACGGTCTTGCCGTCATAGCGCTTGCTGCCCTGAGCCGTCACGATGGACGGCATGGCCAGCGCGGCGGCCATACCAGCGGCACCCTTCATCATTGTGCGTCTGCTTATTCGTGTTGTCATGCTCTCAACCAGTCAGTCCTGAACGATGGGACATCATGCGCACAACACCGCGGTCGAACAATCAGCAAGAATCGAAGGTCAGTTGCATGGAAATGAAAGTATTGCATCACACTGTCGCTCAGGAATGGGCGATACGCTCCTTACTGACCGGCTTTAACTTTCCTGCACTGCCTCATAATGAGGCATTTGCCACAAGATAAGGCAAGCTTTGAGTCTGAATGCGCAACACCGTCCGAACGGCACAGTCGGCTTCATGCGGACACCCACAGGAATGTCCAGACTCATTACGGAAACCCACAATAGGCGAAAGACGACAGCGCTCTTATTCTTGCTAGCATGAAGCCGCAAACGCAAGAGAACTCCAGCACAGGCAAGGTCGTGTCCATTCACGGCGGTGTGGTGGATGTGCAATTCGAAGGCGAAGCCCCTCGACTCAACAACCTGTTGTTCGCCGGCAAGCTGCCGATGGAGGTCGCCACCTCCCCCCGCAACGGCGTCGTTCAGTGCATGGCTCTGGACAGCACTCAGGGCCTGGGACTCGGCGCGGCGGTCCGCGACACCGGCGCCCCCATTCAGGTACCGGTCGGCGATGCGGTACTCGGTCGTATGCTCAACCTCTTCGGAGAGCCGCTCGACGAATTACCCGACCCGGTCTGCCAGAACCATCGTTCGATCCACCAGAAGCCGCCCTCTCTGCAGGAACGGGTCAGGGCTACCGAGATTCTGGAAACAGGCATCAAGGCCATTGACCTGCTTGCCCCCATACAGCGCGGCGGCAAGACCGGACTGTTTGGCGGTGCCGGGGTAGGCAAGACTGTCTTGCTGACCGAACTGATCAACAACACCATCAAGCAATACCACGGTGTCAGCCTGTTCTGCGGTATCGGTGAACGATCACGTGAGGCGGAGGAACTGTACCGTGACATGGGCGATGCCGGTGTTCGCGACAACACGGTGATGATGTTCGGGCAGATGAACGAAGCACCCGGCGTGCGCTTTCGCGTCGGTAATGCCGCCCTGGCCATTGCAGAATACTTCCGGGACGAACGCCATCAGGACGTTCTGCTGCTGATCGACAATATCTATCGTTTTGTCCAGGCAGGCTCCGAGGTCTCCGGCCTGTTGGGCCGGATGCCCTCACGAGTGGGTTACCAACCGACCCTGGCAACCGAACTCGGCGCACTGCAAGAGCGCATTGCCTCGACGCACAACGGTTCCATCACCTCCATTCAAGCCGTTTACGTACCCGCTGATGACCTGACCGATCCGGCAGCGGTGCATATCTTCTCCCACCTGACAGCGTCGGTGGTACTGTCGAGAAAGCGGGCCAGCCAGGGCCTCTACCCTGCCATCGACCCTCTGGCATCGAACTCGATCATGCTGACACCCACGGTCGTGGGTCAACGCCATTACGATATCGCCCGGGAAGTTCGTCGCACACTGGCAGAATATGAAGAACTGCGGGACATCATTGCCATGCTTGGTATTGAAGAGCTTTCCGCCCATGACAGAGCCATCGTCGGGCGTGCCAGACGGCTGGAACGTTTTCTCACCCAGCCCTTTGCAACCGTTGGCAACAGCGACTCACGCACCGCGGCACCCGTGTCGTTGGAAGACACGCTGCTGGGCTGCGAGACGCTGCTGTCTCAGACCGAGTTCCCGCTTCCCGAGAGCGCCTATTACATGGCTGGTACTCTGGCGGAAATCGAGGCACGCGGCAAATGAGTGCGCATGACAGCATGCACCTGATCATCCGCCTGCCGCTGGGCATTCTGTACGAGGGTGATATCACCCGACTGAAGGCCACCGCCGGCGCCGGCAGCTTCGGCATGCTACCCAATCATATCGACTACCTGTCAGATCTTGTGCCCTCGGTACTGACTGTCACCGATGTGCAGGGTGATGAGCTCTACTTCGGCATCGATGAAGGCATGCTGGTCAAACGCTCTGCACAGGTCAGCATCGTGACCCGTCGCGGCATCAAGGGCGACAGCCTGGAACTGCTGCACGAGCAGGTCACGGACAGTTTTCTCGAACTGACCGATGCCGAACGCGTCGCCCGCTCGGCCCTGTCTCGCCTGGAGGCCGACATGGTTCGCCGTTTCAGCAAATTGCAACGCGGGGCCTACTAGCCATCATGAAAAGGCCCAGCGACAAAAGCCCCGACAAGATCGGACAACAAGCCAGGCGCATGCAGGAAGCCCGGCAGAACCCGGTCGAAAGCCCACTGCGCGGTATCAGTGTCTTCGGCATGATCGGCTGGTCGATCGCCTTGCCTACCGTACTGGGCGCTTTTCTGGGCGTATGGCTCGACAAGATTACCGAAAGCACTTTCTCATGGACCATTGCCCTGATTCTGGGCGGACTGGCACTGGGCATTCTCATTGCCTGGTCGTGGATGGATAAGGAGCGTCACAGACGATGAATACACTGACCACCATCATTGCAAGCCATGGCAGTACTCTGGCAACGGGCGCTCTGGCAGGCACCCTTGTAGGCATCGCCTACTTTGCCGGGCTATCCATGAGTATCAAACATGCCCTCAACTCCTCAGCTCGCACCTCCCTGTTGGCGGTCAGCGCCATCTTCAGAATTGCATTGATGCTGCTGTGTGGTTGGTTGCTGGCTGTCAATCTCGGCGTCTGGGCTGTGTGTGGCTACGGCGCGGCCTTCCTGCTGGTACGCACCGTCACGCTCTTCCGCGTTCGCCTGCTGCTGGCACGGGAAAGCAGCTGATGGAACTGACCCCTGACAGCCTCGTGTACTTTCACATCGGCAGTTTTGCCGTAAACGCAACCATTGCCAACACCTGGTTCATCATGGCCCTGTTGACGGGTGGCTCCGCACTGATAACGCGTCGCCTGAAACCCGATGTGCCACCGGATCGCTGGCGTACCACGCTCGAAGTCATCGTCCAGGGCATCGAATCGCAGATTCGCGAGATAGCCCATGGTCCGACCACCTTGATCGTGTACTTCTCCGGCACCCTGTTTCTGTTCATCGTCACTTCCAATCTGATGACGGTCATACCCGGGTTCCATACGCCGACCGCTTCCCTGTCGACTACCACGGCCCTGGCACTGGCCGTACTGGTTGCCGTACCGCTGTTCGGCATCTCGCGCATCGGCATCGTAGGCTATCTGAAAACCTATGCCCAGCCCTCGCCCATCATGCTGCCATTCAATATCGTCAGCGAGTTCTCACGAGGTATCTCGCTGGCCGTGCGCCTGTACGGCAACATCATGAGTGGTGCGGTGATCGTTGCCATCCTGCTCAGCATCGCCCCCTTTTTCTTCCCCGTGCTGATGGACATGCTCGGTCTGCTGACGGGCGTCATACAGGCTTATATTTTCGCCATTCTGGCAACGGTGTACATCGCCTCGGCATTCGATTCAGACAGCTCGATCGATGCCGCCAAGGCACGTACTTCCTCCGATCAACAAGACTAGAGAGAAATTGACATGACTGACGTAGGTCTCATCGCCATGATTTCCATATTCACCGCAGGCCTGACGGTCTCCTTCGGTGCCATCGGCCCCGCTCTGGGAGAGGGTCGCGCGGCGGCAGCAGCACTGACCGCCATCGCCCAACAACCCGATGCGGCATCCACGCTGACTCGTACTCTGTTCGTCAGTCTGGCCATGATCGAATCTACCGCCATCTACTGCTTCGTGGTCGCCATGATTCTGCTGTTCGGCAATCCGTTCTGGACAGCCGCCGTCGAAGCTGCGTCAGTCGCAGCCAACTGATCGTGTCGCAACCGCACCGGGAGCAGAATTGTCATGTCGATTGACTGGGTCACCGTAGCCGCACAACTGGTCAACTTTCTGGTACTGGTATGGCTGCTGAAACGTTTCCTGTATCGCCCGATACTGGATGGAATAGATGCGCGTGAATCGGAAATAGCCGAGAAGATGGGTGAGGCCTCTCGCATCAAGGAAACCGCCGAGAGCACGGTTGCGAACTATCAACAGCAATTGCAATCCCTGCAGAACGATCGAACGACAACGCTTGAACAGGCCAGAGAGGAAGCTCGGGCTGAACGTGAAGCATTGCTTGGTCAGACTCGTGATCGCATTCGCCAGGAGCAGGCAGCTGCGAAACGCCAGCAGGAACGCAAGGCCAGTGAATACGTGACCGAACTTCATCAGATGTCAGCCAAGGCGATTCTGGATGTCGTCAACAAGGCCCTGACTGATTTGAGTGACGAGACGCTGGAAGAGCGCCTGGTCATGCATGCTCTGAGCAGTTTGAAGCAGCAGCAATCAGCTGCCAACCCGGACGAACCCGGAGAAACGGTAGAGTTGGTGCTGACAACGCACAACTCACTGGATGAAGCCGCAAGGCAACGCATTCGCACATCTGCCGAGACGCTGTGGAGCGATTGCCGCATTCAATTCAGGGAAGATGATCAGCAACCGCCCGGTGCTCTGGTGCAGTTCGGCTCATCGCAGGTGGAATGGACTGTCGACACCTATGTAAAAGAGCTTGAAGCGCAGCTGCAAAGGCAGCTGGAGTCCGATGCTGGTGGATCAGGGCAGAAGGCTCCGGCTCATGACGAGCAAGAGCAAGAGCAAGAGCAAGAGCAAGAGCAAGAGCAAGCCAGCGAGGATCGACAATCGTGAACGCCTCTCCATCGGATATGCTGTCGGCGCTACTCTCGGCACAGAGCCCGACTCCGAGAGTCGATGAGGTGGGTTATGTCGAACAGCTCGGTGCTGGCATTGCCGTGGTCAGAGGCCTCAATCAGGCACTGGCCAACGAGATGCTGCAGTTTCCCAATGGCATCATGGGACTGGTGCTGGACCTGGACCCCGACAGACTCGGTGTTGCCCTGCTTGGCAATGCCGAAGACATATCCCTGGGTGCCGAAGTCCGCCGTACCGGCAAGGTTGCCAGTGTACCTGTCGGCGAACCCTTGCTGGGCCGCGTTATCGATGCCCTGGGAAACCCGCTGGACGGTGAAGCCGAACTCAAGGCTGAACGATTGCCGATGGAAGCCAGTGCTCCTGCAATCCTGCACCGATCACCTGTCACCCGACCGCTGTCAACCGGCATAACCGCTGTCGATGCTACCGTCCCCGTCGGACTTGGCCAACGTGAATTGATCATCGGTGATCGTCAGACCGGCAAGACCTCGCTGGCCATCGACACCATGCTCAACCAGAAAGAGACGCAGGTCGTGTGCATCTATTGCGCTATCGGTCAGCGCGGTGATGCTGTTGCCCGCGTCATTCAGGCCTTGCAGGAAGGCGACATGATGTCTCGCAGTGTGGTGATGAGTGTCGGTGACGAACAGTCTCCCGGCCTGGCCTATCTGGCGCCCTATGCCGCGATGAGAATTGCCGAGAGTTTTTCTGCCAAAGGTCGTGATGTGCTCATCATCTTCGATGACCTGACTCATCATGCCCGTGCCTACCGAGAGCTTTCCCTGCTGCTGAGAAGACCCCCCGGACGCGAAGCCTTTCCGGGCGATATCTTCTATGTGCATGCACGCTTGCTCGAGCGGGCTGGCCAATTTTCCGAAGAAATCGGTGGCGGTTCGATCACGGCACTTCCGGTGCTCGAGACCGAGGCCGAGAACCTCTCGGCCTACATTCCCACCAATCTCATTTCCATTACCGATGGTCAGATCTATCTCTCGCCTCGGCTCGTCAGAAAGAATCAGTTCCCCGCTGTTGACCCCGGAGTATCCGTTTCCCGCGTGGGCAGCAAGGCACAATCAAAGGCCTTCCGTGCCATTGCCGGCAACCTGCGCGTCACGTTGTCGCAGTTTGAAGAACTGGAAGACTTCGCACGCTTCGGCACCCGGTTGGACGACGATACACGCAGTCGCCTGAAACGCGGCTCGGCGGTGCGCGCCGCCTTGCGCCAACCCGAGCGTCGACCACAGACCAGACTGGCTCAACTGACCATTCTCACCGGCGCTCTGGAAGGAGCATTCGATGATCTGGACGAACTGCAGATCTCGGCGCTGATCGACGCTGCGCAGAGACTTCCGGCGGCCAGTGATACCGGGCCTATTCAAGACAAGCTGGACCGGGATGAGGCTCTGGACGACGCCGATCGTGCGCAACTGCTCTCGCTGGCGACTGGACTGATCGGTACAACAGCGCAGTCACAGCCTGCAACGGCATCGTGAAGGAGAACACCATGTCACTGACCAGGAACTCTGACCAGGACGCCCTGCCCTCATGACGCAGACGCTGGAAAACCTCGAGCACCAGATACGCTCCATGCAGGGTATTCGTAGCGTGGTGCACACAATGAAAACCTTGTCTGCCATCAATGCGACGCCTTACGAGCGAGCAGCACAATCCATCGAGTGCTATCAGGACGTCATACTCAGTGGCATGCAGGCCATTCTGCATTCCGGTGGCAAGATAAACACGACAACGCCCGCTTCAGCCGAACGCATCTTTCTGGCATTCGGCTCTGACCATGGCTTGTGTGGAAACTACAACGAACGAATCGCCGAAGCCGTGGCTGCGTCGGCTAAGCAGCAAGGCTCGCGGCGCTATCAGGTTCTTTGCGTCGGCTCGCGTGTTCGCGATGCGCTCGACCGACTGGATATCCCGGTACGAGACGTCCTGTTTACACCCGCCAATGCGGATGGACTGGCTCGACTTGCCGGAGAGCTTGTCACGCAAGTGGACTCCATCAGACGCACGGTATCGGCTGGTGCTGTCAGCATAGAACTCGTGTATACATCGCGGCTGAGCAATGGTGAGCATGAAGTTCGAGATGAGCGCTTGTTGCCATTGTCACCAGAGCTGGTGGAAAAACTGCAGAACGAACCGTATGAGTCGGTCAGCCTGCCCTGGATGCGAGAATCTGCCGACACGCTTTTCGCTTCCCTGATACGCCACTTCCTGTTCGCCGGAATCTATCGCGCGGCGGCTGACGCCATGGCGGCCGAGAATGCGGCACGTCTGGCGCGAATGCAACAGGCGGAACGAGCCGTTGATGATCAGCTGCAACTGTTGGCAGATCAGACTCGAAGCGCCAGACAGACCCAGATAACCGAAGAACTGATGGATGTCATCGTCGGCTTCGAAGCCTTGCGAGACAAGAAACAGCTGGCCTGATCAAGAGCATACCCAGGTTGCAGTCAACGTGCCCCGGATTCCAACCGGTGACATTGCAACTCCCGACCTTGAATTCGCCAGCACGCCGATATCAACGCCCCATGTCCTGCAATACGCGCTGAAAGTTCTCATCCCTGGTCAATAATTCCTGACCCACCCTGATCAGTCGATCGATCTGATCGTCATTCAAGGTCATGGTGGTGGGTATTGCATTGAGCTTTTCCCGCTCCTCGGCAGCCTCCACATCATTGAAGTCAAGATCGATGAACCAGCTCTTGACTGGATGGTCGTCACTGGACAACTCCTCGGTCCAGCGCGTCAGACTGGCTTTGATCAGGTTCAGTGTCGTGGCATTGTAGCGCCTCAATTGCAGATCGCTCATGGCCAGCATGGTCTCCGTTACCGAAGGTCGACGGTTGCTTCGGTTCATGGGAAAGGTCTGCCGGATGCTGGCATTCACCGAGATCACCACGATACGTTTCGGCGGATCGCGATGCAGCTTGACGAAGAATTTCCTGGCACCGCCCGCCACGGCAAACATCTCGTATACAGCACGCAGCCCCAGATTATCCGTGATACCGCCATCCACCAGATGAATGAACGATTCATTCTCGTGCCCCTCATAAGAACCCAGACCATCCAGCAGTAATGCAAGCTCTGCATCCCCTTTGGCCCTCTCGGCCAACGAAGTTGCCAGGGTCACTGGCAATTGACTGCAGTTTCCGTAACGCTTCAATACAACCGGGTGAAAAACGAAAGGAACTGCCGAGGATGCCGCTACTGCACGCGCAATGGGAAAACTGGACAGGTCCGAGCACAACAGGTCGAAGTACTCCTGCACGAAAGAAAAATGCACGCCATGCCCCAGATCCGAGGCATTGAGGAGAATCATCGGACCGTTCTGACGCTGCAGGTCGGCGAAGGTAGCTCCCTTGAACACTGTCTTGTTGTAGAAGTCGACCGCATAATCGGTCCTTCCCCGGCGGCTGAACCAGTGAAACGGATTCCACAGATTTCGCAGTAATGGCGTCGCCATATCGCGGCGCAAAAAGTCCGACTCGAAATTGCTGAAGGTGTCATCACCATTCAAGCCATAATAGGCAGCGGTGAAACTGCCCCCGGAGACAGCGCTGATGCCGCGTATATCGTCTAGCAGGCTGTGCTCTTCATCCAGGCCTGGCACCTGCGTCTCTCTGAGCTTTTTCAACACACCGTATGCAAGAGCCGCAGCACGGGTGCCTCCTCCCGAAAATGCAAGCAGAACAGCGGTATCACTTACCGGCAGGTGAGTCTGAGAGTTACTGATCGAATAGCTGCTGCTCAGTGGCTCATCGGACTGTGGAAGATTGTCGATATCGCCATAGGTCACACAGCCAGACAGACCGAGCACCGCAATCAACATCACGTATGCAATGAACAATCGTGCAGACAGGCTGTGTCTTGGCATCACCAGGGTCACATTGATGACATCCGCATGACCGGCATAAACACTTCTACATCAGTTCGACATACAGACAACATCAGCAAACAGGCCGGGTATTTAACACAAGGATTATACATACCCCTTGTTCATGCGAACTTTTCTAGCGAGCCGATACCTGTTCCTTGATTACCGGTTCTTGCAACTCTGCCCCCGGCCTCGCATTCATCGTGGGAAAAAGCCGCGATTCACAGCCTGGAAATCGTTGGACCCGTTCAGTATGTACCGTTGGCTGCGCACCCCGTCAATGAGCCGCACCATAGTGTGTTGAGCATCGTTGTGCGACATATAGGCAAACCGGAACGCCAGTTGTTCAACTTTCTCCGGCATGCCCTGTATTTCGAAGACCAGCGTGCTCTGATGCTCATCCAGCTTCATTCGACCAGCCCCGAGAGTCGGGTGTACCGTCACAGTCTCCCCGACATTCTGCGAAGTGGATGAACCTGTGGCAGTGACATCAAACTCCGCCTTGATATATTCCACCAGTCGCTCCTTGTACTCACGGCTCCCCGCAAGCAGTTCTGCCGGCTCGCCAGTTTCTGCGTCGAGGTAGGCACGCAGAGACTGGTCCAATCCATAGAGAGGCGTCTTGAGCTCGAACACCCACCTGTCTGGCCCCAGATGGATGATCTGCAGAGTCGCAAGATTACTGTCATGCGCAAGCGACAGAGCGGGAATGCTGCAACACACAAGCAGCAGCAGACGGAGAATTCGATTCATCATACCGACCCACTAGTTGATCGTCATGTCTCTATTGACAAAACTCCCCTGCAGACAGCTCGGTACATTGGGAGCCGAGTCTTCCTTTGCATGATAGTGATAGACCCCATCAGGAAACTCTGCGGTGGCATGCGTATGGCCGTTGCACTCATCGACGGTAGCCACCTCACCCGGCAGTACATTGGCAGAATCAACCGAGTCATAGGCACCATAGATAGGAAAGCCATCTTTTGCCAGACCGGAGAAAATGGCCGGTTGGTCAAAGGCCACATTACTGTTGCTGCATTCCATGCCATAGAGCTCGGTATAGTTGTAGCCCTCCGATGACAGCAATATATTCATGGCCTGTGGGATGTTGTGCCAGTGGTAGTAGCCTGCCGGATCCGGATGACCGCCACACAAGTCCAGCGATGGAATATTGCCACTGCCGGTCCCACCCACTCCTGCTTCGACCACCGTGACGCTCGGCGGATTGCCTTTGATCGGCACACCGTTCAATCCAAAGCCGATGCTTTCGATGGTTCCCAGCACATGCGATTCTGCCCGGAGTTCCGGCACTACCGGTACCAGGTAAGTCAGCTCCAGAGACGTATCGAATTGCGCCGACAAGCAGTAGCTCAATGACGGATCACCCATGGTGGTCAGATCGCTGAAATTGATATTACCGGCATCATCCACGATGTCGTACCCATCCGCATCCATGGCAATAGCCGCATCCACCAGAGACTGGAAGCCGGGAGTGGTCGGACCATCGTAGATACCCACGCCAGCCTCACTTCGGGGGGTGTTGATGGACTCGGGACAGAAAGGTCCAACGGTACCCGTACCTTCGGTATCCCCTGCGCCATTGGCCAGAAAGGTAATCTGATGGCAAATCGTACTGCTGCCGTTCTCCAGCGTACAATCCACCTGCGTTACGCTCTTCAGTGCAGATCCGTACATGGCACTGTCAAAGTAGCCTGCCGTCGCATCGGTGTCACCCGCATCAGTCGAATCGGATGGCTCTGAGGACTCGGACGAGTCAGACGAGCAGCCAGCCAATATCAGGCAGCAAAGGATGGCACTGGTCAGCGGTCGTTTTTCAAAAGGATTCAAGGCGAGCTCCGGTAAATTGACTGGCACTGTTTCACTGCAAGGAATGGAACGAATTCCCCGAAACTCTACCGATGAAATGTGCAAGGTTTGAGTAATTGAAAGCGCCTGAGTACAACACCAAAGCTGTCAGGAGTTACATGAACAGACGTTCAATTGCGCTCGTTACGGGTATTTCATGCGTATTGGCTGCCTGTCTGCTTATCATGACTGGCTGCCGTTCCAACCCGGAATCAAGGCAAGACTCGTCCATCGGCGCAGACAGGGAAGAGGTCATGAAGCGTGAACATGATGAACAACTGCTCGCCGCGCTGCGCTCCCGCCTGCATCAGCAGATGAGCCGTCATCAATGGATTCCGCGCTCTGCAGAATGGGAAATTCTCGAACAGGGTGCCGCCATTTCCGCCTCAGAGATGACCTTGTTCTACACCCGCCGCACCGTGCTCAAGTCGCAGCGTGCATCAGGCGTGAATCAGGCCGAACCAGACTACTGGAACCGCGAACACCTCTGGCCTCGCTCCTACGGCCTGAAAGGTACGCCGGCAGACAGGGACCTGCACAACCTGGTCCCAGCGGATCGCACGGTCAATTCTTCACGTGGCAACAAGATGTTCGATTTGGCAGCAACGCCCCACCGGGAATGCAGACTCTGCCGGGTCAGTCCGGAGGCCTGGGAGCCGCCTGACGAGGTCAAGGGTGATATCGCACGCATACTGTTCTATATGGATGTGCGTTATGAAGGGGACACCGGCCTGCAGGAGGATATCGGCTTGCCCGATCTGGCATTGGCAGAAGATGCCGACGCTACACGAAAACAGATGGGCCCATTGCAAACCCTGCTCGACTGGAACTGCAGCGACCCGGTCTCTGCCGAAGAGAGAAAGCGGCACGAAGTAGTAGCCGCCATTCAGGGCAATCGGAATGTATTTGTGGATGAACCGTTATTGGCAGAATCGGTTTATCAATACAACTGTGAGACCGCCCGGTCAGCGCGGCCCTGACAGGTCGCGGGAGTCTGAGCCACTCGGCAAGTTTGCAGGGAACCGGTAGTCAACCGGCGGACCAGCTCAAGAGCCAGCAGCGCTACGATGACTGTCAGACTCGCAAGGCGCCATCAGCGAGTGGACTGGAGACTGATGCCCCGTTCCGATATTCAACAAGGGAGTGCTATAACGCGCCCCTCGCTTCGGTTTTCAAATCCAGCGCCGTACCTTCTGCTGATAGCGTCGATAAGTGTCGCCGAAGTTGTCGGCAAGAGCCCGTTCCTCCGGCAGAATCTGAAAGCGGTTCATGTATGACACAAACAATGCGACCACGATAAGAGACAGAAAATTACTGAGGAAGATAACCCAGGCCGTCAGGATCAGAGCAATACCCAGGTACATCGGGTTCCGTGTGAACCGATAGATGCCGTTGGTGACGAGCACCCGGGCGGAAGCCGGGTACCTGGGATCAACTGTGGTATGCATGACACGGAACGTGAAAATACCGACAAAGCCTGACAAACCTCCGCACGCGACCAGCAGACCTGCCAGCGGCTTGCGCAACGGCATATCGACAGCCAGAAAACCTGTCCAACCTGACAGCAGCCAGATAGCGAGCGCTGCAATCAAGGCAACGACTGCCGGTGGAATCCTGAGTTCCAGTGCTTTCAAAGGTCTGCCAACTCCATATCGATCAGCGGGGATCTGCGCCGCCGGTGAGGCACGCGGGAACCACAGTCTCTCACAAGGCTCAGGGGCAGAGGTGATTCGTCGCTGGCGGAATTTGCCTGCCAGTACAACTACGAGACAACCCGGCCAAGTCAGCCCTGCCCTGGAATTCCCGCACGATGCGCTGAGTAATCTGCCAGTGAGTCGAGAAACATCGGTCTTTCAATGCCTGCACGGAATACCAGTCCGACACGACAAGAAAAGTGGTGTCAACGAACGGCTTGTTATCAATCGCTTGTCCCGACAGATGAAGGCGCGTCAATTATTCCCGAAGCGCTGCAGAAACTGCTTTGCACGCTGACTACCAGGATTGCTGAAGAAGGTGTCCGGCGTGGCAGTTTCCAGAATGGCACCATCTGCCATGAATACAACACGACTGGCCACATCACGGGCAAATTCCATTTCATGCGTGACGATTACCATGGTCATACCGTCGCTTGCCAGGTCTTTCATGACCGTCAGCACTTCACCCACAAGCTCGGGATCCAGTGCACTGGTAGGCTCATCAAACAATAGCAGTACCGGCTTCATGGCCAGTGCACGTGCAATGCCGACTCGTTGCTTCTGTCCGCCAGACAAACGAGCGGGAAACATGTCACGTTTATCGAAAAGATCCACGCGCTTCAATAGCTCTTCTGCCTCGATCCGAACTGCTTCGGCGGGTCGTTTCTGTACATACCGGGGAGCCGCCATCACGTTGTCGATCACACTCATATGAGGCCATAGTGCAAAATGCTGAAACACCATACCGATATGCGTTCGCACTTGCGCCAGCTCCCTGTCTCTCATGACGACCCCGTGATGCGACAGCCCTACTCGCTTGCCCTCCAGCAGAACCTCACCCCGTTCCGGTCGTTCGAGCCAGTTGATACAACGCAGCAGGGTTGATTTACCGGAACCCGAGGGACCTAGCAGACACAAGGCGTCTCCACGATGCACCGAGAGCTTGATGTCGTACAGTACCTGCTGGGAACCGAAGAACTTGTCCAGACCATTGATCTGCAGCAACGGTATCTGTTGCTTTATCGGGACCGTGCAAGACGGTAGTCCGGAGGTGTCATACGGGGACTCAGGTACATGGCCGGCAGGATGTGAAGTTCGTCCTGCTGATGTTTCCCTGTTTTCTGAAACGCTCATCGAGTTTGCTCGGCTCGTCGGTTTATCTCGCCAACACCCGTCTCTATGGCGAGGCATACAATCCAGTAGAGAGCTACAGCCGCAATAAACGCAGCAAACGGTACGTAGAATCGCGTCTGTATCGAGGTTGCAGCATGGGTCAGTTCAGGCAGAGTAATGATGCTCAACAAGGCGGTGTCCTTGACGATGAGAATGCACTGATTGCCAATCATCGGACCGGAGGAAAGCAACAGAGGTGGCAGAACGATATGCCTGAACTTGCTGAAACCGTGGAAACCGAACGCACTCCCGGACTCTATGGGCTCTTTGGGCAAAGCATTGACAGCACCTCGCATCACCTCGCACAGGTACGCCGAATGATAGATTGACAAGGCAACAAATCCAGCTTGCCAACTACTCAGGGTAATACCAAGAACAGGCAATCCGTAGTAGATGACATAGGCAAACAGCAGAAACGGTGTACAACGCATCCCATCGACCAGAATATGAATGGGCCAGCGTATGACGCGATAGCGCTGTCTGGCCAGCAGATACAACAATGCACCGAGCAGCAAAGCCGATACTGATGCCACCACGGTCAGCAACAAGGTATTGACAAAACCCGTAAACAGCAGCTCTCGCTCTGCCCAGACGATCATGAATCCTTCCATCAGCTACCCTGCTCCGTTGCATGAAGTCGATTCTCGATAGTCTTCTGGACCATCAACAGGGCATAGACAATCGGGACGTATAGCGCGATGGCTACAAGAAATGGAGGCAGCGGATCATAGGTTCTTGCTCCCACTCTGACTGCCGCTCTGGTTATGTCCACGACACCCACGACCGCCAACACCGGCGTCAACTTGATCAACATGGACATCTCGTTGATCAGCCCGGGCAGTGCCGTACGGAATATCTGTGGCAAGACAATCAGCCTGAACCAGAGTGCCCGGGTCATTCCCACGGACCGGGCAGCTTCGAGTTGTTCACGCGGAAAGGACATGAGAGCCGTACGCCAGATTTCGCTGTTGAACGCTGCGGTGCTGAGCACCAGCGCCATGATCCCAGCTGCTATCGGACTGAGATCAAGGCCTGTCGCTGGCAACGCAAAGAACAGTAACAACAGCAACGTTACAAGTGGCGTTGCTCTCAACACACTCACCAATACCGCTATAACACGATGCAAGTATGGAACTCTGCCCCATCTGATCAAGGCCAACGCCAGCCCCGCCGGCAAACCTATCGCAATGCTGGCAATAGACAGAATCAGAGTCAGCAATGCTCCATCGAGCATTGCCAGGACGTCTTGAAAATTCACTCCGGATCAGAACGCTGGTGAAAAGGACACCGGTAGATCAAACGCTTGACCCAGCCATTTCTCCTGCAGCGCCGGCATCGTACCATCCTCCTTCTTTGCTTCCAGAAACTCGTTCATGAATGCCAGCAATTCGCTGTTGCCTTTCTTGACCGCCCAACCTGGATAGGACGGGCCTGACACCGCCTGTCCAAGCGCAAACACATCCGGCCTGGTATCCACCA
>CBDUIJ010000069.1:0-19909 GCA_965367215.1 uncultured Granulosicoccus sp. | reverse complement strand
AGGATTCGAACCTACGACCCTCTGCTCCCAAAGCAGATGCGCTACCAGGCTGCGCTATACCCCGAACTTCGTCTCTGTCAGCCGCACAATAATAACTACTGCATTTGCAGGAGTCAACCGGTACGGAGCGAGTTTATTGTAACTTTTTTGCGCAACCGGTCAAACTCTTTGTTTTTTCTGGCTTCATGGGGTCAATGAACAATGAATCATCATCGTTTCACGAACCTCATCAATCGATTTCGTCCAGCCAGGTCATCTGGATGGCTTCAAGAATTCCTTCACTGGACTTCTCCGGGTCATCATCAAACCCGTCAATCGCCAGTATCCACGTGTGCAGATCGGTGAACCGAACATACTGCGGATCGACATCAGGGTGTGCTTCACACAGCTCGATGGCGATTTCTCGAACGTCAGTCCATTTCATCAGTGAGGCGCCTCGGAGACCATGTTGATGGTGTACTTCGGAATTTCGATAACCAGATCCTCATCGGCCACGATAGCCTGGCAACTGAGACGTGAATCGGTGTCGAGACCCCAGGCCTTGTCCAGATAGTCCTCTTCCAGCTCATCCGCCTCTTCGAGACTGTCGCTACCCGTGCGCACATGCACGTGACATGTCGTACAGGCGCAGGACTTCTCGCAGGCGTGCTCGATCGGAACACCGTTCTTCAGCATGGCATCGCAGATGGATATACCCGGATCCACTTCGAATCTGGCGCCTTCTGGACAGATTCCCGGATGCGGTTTGATCGTTACGGTTGGCATGACGCCTTGAACTCCTGTCTTGTGTTTGTCTGTTGCTTTGTGCGGCAAGGCCGTGAGGTGACTTCAGGTATCTGAAGCGCAGGCCTCGTGCTTCGCCTTGCCAACTGCCGAGTCGATGTCATCCAGCCCCTGCCCTGACATCATTTGCCGGACGCTGGCATTCATACGTCTTTCGACGTACTCACTGCTGCCCTGCTCCAGCGCCTGCACGGCTTGTTTGATGACTTCACGATCGGAACTGCTGTCGACGACATTCTTCAATCCATCGACCAGTGAATCAATGGTCGCGCGCTCGTCGGCATTCAAGTGTTCGTCACCATCGGATTGCAATGCCGCCTCGATGGCTTCCAGAACACGAGCTGCCTCGACTTTCTGTTCTTGCAATGCGCGCTTCTGCATGTCTTCACTGGCGTGATCCATGGACTCTCGCAGCATCGTTTCGATTTCACCGTCCGACAGTCCGTAGGAAGGCTTGACGTCAACACTGGCCACCACGCCACTTTCGCGCTCCAGAGCGCTGACCGTCAGAAGTCCATCGGCATCTACCTGAAACAACACCTGAATACGTGCGGCTCCGGCAACCCGAGACGGAATTCCCTTGAGTTCGAATCGGGCCAGTGAACGACAATCGTCCACCAGTTCGCGCTCACCCTGCACCACATGCAAGGCCATCGCTGTCTGCCCATCCTTGTAAGTAGTGAATTCCTGTCCACGTGCAATAGGAATGGTGGTATTGCGAGGAATCACCTTTTCCACCAGGCCTCCCATGATCTCCAGACCAAGAGACAGTGGCGTGACATCCAGCAACAGCAGATCGCTGTCAGGCTTGTTGCCCGCCAATACATCGGCCTGGATCGCCGCACCGATAGCCACAACCTCATCCGGATCAATGGATGTCAGAACAGGCTGACCAAAGAATTCACTGACCTGATCGCGCACCAGTGGCACACGCGTCGAACCACCCACCATGACAACAGCGCTTACCTGATCACGTTCGACGTCAGCATCACGCAACACCTGACGGCAAGGCTTCAAAGTCGCAGCAACCAGCGGCGCCACCAGAGAATCGAACATCTCTCGCGTCAGCTCGGTGTTGACCTGATGACCGTTACGATCATCCCACTCGACCGAGACGGACGAGGAGGAAGACAGCACTTCCTTCAGGGAGCGTGCATAAGTCTTGGTATCGGATTCGAGCTGCGGATCGATCAGTGAGTCGATACCAGCCTGATCCATCAACCACTGCACAATGGCGTTGTCCATGTCGTCCCCACCCAGCGCGGTATTGCCCGCTGTGGCAAGTACTTCGAAAATGCCCTGTTGCATTTTCAGCAAGGAGATGTCGAACGTGCCGCCACCCAGATCGTAGATGGCAACCGTTCCGCCGTCCTCATTGTCCAGGCCATAGGCCACGGCAGCAGCCGTCGGCTCGTTCAGCAGGCGCAGCACCTGCAAGCCTGCCAGCGAAGCGGCATCCTTGGTAGCCTGTCTCTGGGCATCGTCGAAGTAGGCCGGTACGGTAACAACCGCGCCTGCCAGCTCACCACCGAGTGTTTCTTCCGCTGTCTGCTTCAGCTTTTGCAGAATGGCCGCCGACACATCAATGGATGTCTTGTTGCCATCGCGGGTCACGAAGGCTGGCAATGAACCACTGGCACTGTCGAATTCATAATGCCTGGCCAGCCAGGAGTCAGCCAGGTCGGCAACGCCCTTGCCCATCAGCCGCTTGGCCGAACGAATGGTGCTGCGCGAATCGCCAGTCGAGCTTTGCGCAGCATGCCCGACCAATGGGGCCTCACCCTGCGCAAAATGCACGACCGATGGCACAGAACGGCGCCCGTCACTGTCCGGCAGTATGTCGGCGCTGCCACTTCTGACCGCAGCCACCAGCGAATTGGTCGTACCCAGATCGATACCCACTGCCAGACGCCGCTGGTGCGGAGCATCTGATTGACCAGGTTCGGCTATTTGCAGCAACGCCACTTCAATACTCCATCGTGTTCGTGTTGATTGGACTCAAGCGTCCAGTCGCTCTTCCAGACTCTTGACCTCACGGGCCAGCTTGTCCAGAAACTGCCACTGCCGCACCGTGGTGCGAGCTTCGTCCCAGTTACCGGAACCTGCTGCCTGATCGAAAGTCTGCGACTGTTCGCGAATGCCGGCTTTGAGCTGTTTGCGCACAGCATCCAGTTTTTCCAGCGGATCTGCCGCATTCTCGGCAGCTTCCAGCGACTCGCGGTACTCCATCTGCTCCATCAGGAACATGGGAGACATGCGGGTATCGGTTTCTTCATCCACCGATACATCATTCAGTTTCAACAGGTAGATCGCCCGCTTCTGATCATTCTTCAGCGTCTGGTAGCCTTCGTTGACGTAACTGGCTGCCTGCATCGACCAGCGCCTCTCAGCCGCCGGCCTGGACGCAAAACTATCAGGATGCAGCTGCTTCTGCAGCTCCTGAAAGCGCGCCACCAGGTTCGATTCATCGATGGCAAATTGCACAGGCAAACCGAACAAATCGAAAAAATTGCTGGACAGGTCAACCTGCATCACTAAGCGATCTCATACCGTGGTTACAACACTGCCCGGGCAATCACACACCCGGGCAGTGCAGTCAGGTCGCTTTGGCGACCGGAATCAGGGATAGGCAGGTACCCGAAAGGGTGTGTCTGCCGCGAACAAATTCAGATAGTAAAGGACTCGCCACAACCACACTCGTCCTTGACGTTCGGGTTGTTGAACTTGAAACCTTCGTTCAGGCCTTCCTTCGTGAAATCAAGCTCGGTGCCATCGAGATACACCAGACTCTTCTTGTCTATGATGACCGTGACATCGTTGTTCTCGAACACCTCGTCATTGGCGGCCACTTCATCGGCGAATTCCAGCACATAGGCCAGGCCCGAGCACCCGGTGGTGCGCACAGCCAACCTGAGACCGATGCCCTTGCCACGCTTTTCCAGAAAACTCTTTATATGCCTGGCAGCACTGTCTGTAAATGTCACGCCCATCTGAGAGAAAACCTCCGGACTTCGGGTGAGAGCGATCGTGAAACGGATTCCACTCTCTCGCTCTCACACCATTGCCGCATTACTTGACCTATCGGAGAACCAGCTGTTCAGCTGGCCAATGCTTCAGAATCACTCTTCTTTGCACGCTTTGCCTTGATGTCGGCAATAGCCGCCGCAATGGCATCTTCAGCCAGTACGGAACAGTGAATCTTCACTGGCGGCAGAGCCAGCTCATCAGCAATATGCTTGTTACGGATTTCGCCGACTTCTTCCAGCGTCTTGCCCTTGACCATTTCGGTCACGAGAGAGGACGAGGCAATGGCGGAACCACAACCATACGTCTTGAACTTCGCATCTTCAATGATGCCCTCATCATTGACCTTGATCTGCAGCCGCATCACGTCGCCGCACGCCGGAGCGCCGACCATACCGGTTCCCACGTTCGGATCATCCTTGTCCAGTACGCCAACGTTGCGCGGGTTTTCGTAATGGTCGAGTACTTTGTCACTGTAAGCCATGGTTTTCTCCAGTTTCAGCAACCCGCCGGGCTGCAGTTCGGTCTTTGTTGTTCAAGGTCGATCTTTCAATCGGTAAATCAATTCAACGAGTTCCAGCCAAGCCGCAGGTTCGCGACTCAGTGAGACGCCCACTCGACAGAGTCAAGGTCGATACCTTCCTTATGCATATCCCACAACGGTGACAGATCACGCAGCTTCTCGACTGCATCACGTGTCTTCCTGATCGTGAAATCCACTTCCTCTTCCGTCGTGTAACGACCGATGGTGAAGCGAATCGAGCTGTGTGCCAGTTCGTCATTACGGCCGATGGCGCGCAGTACATAAGATGGCTCGAGGCTGGCGCTGGTGCAGGCCGAACCACTGGATACCGCGATGTCCTTCATGGACATGATGAGGCTTTCACCTTCCACGAAATTGAAGCTGACGTTCAGATTGCCCGGAATACGCTGTTCGAGATCGCCATTGATGTAGATCTCTTCCATGTCGGACAGACCGTCCCACAGACGCTCGCGCAATTTCATCAGACGCTTGTTCTCTTCTTCCATCTCTTCACCGGCGATGCGGAAGGCTTCTCCCATACCGACGATCTGGTGAGTTGGCAGAGTACCGGAACGCATGCCACGCTCGTGACCACCACCATGAATCTGAGCTTCAAGACGAATACGCGGCTTGCGGCGGACGTACAGAGCACCGATACCTTTGGGGCCGTAGACCTTGTGGGCACACAGTGACAGGAGATCAACGTTCATTTCGTTGACATCGATAGCCACCTTGCCGGGGCTTTGAGCAGCGTCCACGTGGAAGATGATGCCGCGCTCGCGCGTGATCTTGCCGATGGCTGCGATGTCCTGGATGACACCGATCTCGTTATTGACGTGCATGACCGAGACAACAGTCGTGTCATCGCGCAGTGCCGCCTTGAAAGCGTCCATGTCCAGCAGACCGTTCTCGAGAGGATCGAGATAAGTCACTTCGAAGCCTTCACGCTCCAGCTGTCTACAGGTGTCGAGTACGGCCTTGTGTTCGGTCTTTACCGTAACGATGTGCTTGCCCTTCTTGGCGTTGAAATGCGCAGCACCCTTGATAGCCAGGTTGTCCGACTCGGTCGCACCGGAGGTCCAGACGATTTCCTTGCTGTTCGCACCAATGAGGTTGGCAACATTGTCACGTGCCTGCTCGACCAGCTCGTCAGCGTTCCAGCCAAACGGATGTGAGCGCGAAGCCGGGTTACCAAAATGCCCCTGAATGGTCAGACATTTGGCCATGCTTTCAGCCACTCGCTCGTCCACGGGAGTCGTGGCCGAGTAGTCCATGTAGATTGGTACGTTTAAAGTACTCACTGTGTCTGCCTCAAAAAATAATGTCGTTGAATAGCCGGCTGGTGCCGCACTGTGTAGTCAGTATTCCGGTGAATTGCTGACTGTTATCTACCTTTGAACAGGGTGACCGGATCACAACAGGATCGCCCTGCACCCACCAAACTACGCATACGGTCTTTGCACCATGACCTTGTCCTGACGCGATGACGCACTCTGCACTCGCTGCTGATCGATCATGTCCTGCAACGAGACACTGCTCAGGAATTCCTCGATCTGAGCACTGAGCCCTTCCCACAAATCGTGAGTCAGGCAACGTCCGTGACTATGGCAATTTTCCTTGCCACCACATTGCGTCGCATCGACTGACTCGTTGACCGCACAGATGATTTCGGATACTGCAACCTGATGCAGTTCCCGGGCTACCGAATAACCACCACCGGGGCCTCTTGTACTGGTCACGAGACCATTGCGGCGCAACTTGGAAAACAGCTGCTCGAGATAGGACAGCGAGATTTCCTGACGATTCGAGATCTCTGCAAGCGAAACAGGTCCGGAGTCGCCATGCAGCGCCAGATCGAGCATGGCGGTGACTGCATATCGTCCCTTGGTTGTCAGCTTCATGGCATCTGTAGTCGGTAGAATTCCATACCGGGAGCATCACATAACCCAGCAATTCAGTCAAGTATTAGGGCCGGACCGAAAACTTCAAGAGTCGCACCTCAAGACTCCTGAAATTACCCCGCCCGCTTGTTGAGACGATCCAGCTCGGCGCGCAATTCTGCGACTTGCTCCTGCAATAGCTCGACGGCCGTCTCGATCGGATCATCGGTATCACCAGCGACCCCGTAAGCATCGAACACATGCTTCGGCTCGGTACCGCTCTGTCCTTGCACTAGTTCCAGGCAATTGGTGTTCTGATCCTTGCAGCGAACGACGCGCCCGGGAATTCCAACGACAGTAGCGCCTGCCGGCACCGCTTCGAGCACGACCGCATTGGAGCCGATACGGGCATCGTCACCGACCAGAAAGGGCCCGAGAATCTTCGCACCAGCCCCGACCACCACATTGTTGCCAAGGGTCGGGTGACGCTTACCCTGGTTGAGCGTGCGCCCGCCGAGGGTCACACCCTGGTACAGCGTGACATCGTCGCCGATCTCCGCGGTTTCACCGATCACGACACCTGAACCATGGTCGACGAAGAATCGCCGACCAATGACGGCACCCGGATGAATCTCGATACTGGTCAACCAACGCGCGATATTGCCAAGGAAGCGCGCTGGCCATCGCAGTCCGTGCCCCCACATCCAGTGATTGACGCGATGAAACAGGATGGCATGTACCCCGGAGTAGCAGGTAAGCACATCGAACAGATTACGCGCAGCAGGGTCACGCTCGAACACACAGGTGACGTCCTCCTTCAACAATTGCCACATGTGCTGTTCGCCTTTAATTCCTACTCGATTGGTAGGAGATTATACCGTGTAAATCGAAGATTCAAAACTTACGGGTAGTTGAAGAAGCTGTCGCAGGCTACTTTCGCTTGCGCGGGTTCTCGACCGAGGACAGAATTCCTCTGAAAATGGCCAACTCGCTACCCGAAGGACGATTACTCTCGAAATAGCGCCGCACGCGACGCCGCAGCAGGCGTGGATTCTCCGGATCCAGAAAACCGGTGTTGACCATGACCCGATCCAGATGCTCGAAAAAGTGCTCCATGCCCTCGCTGGTGGCTGGCAGATCATCCGGGTCGGCCGATACCGGCGCAGCGTCTTCGCCGCCGTCCGTGCCCTTCCACTTGCCAGGCTGAGGCACTGGAGCACCCTGCGGCACTGACACCAGAGCCTGAGACAGCTCATAGGAGACGACCTGCACAGCACTGCCCAGATTCAGCGACGAGAAATCCGGATTGCACGGAATGCGCAGCAAACGGGTGCACAGATCCAGCGATTCGTTGCTCAGACCCGAACGTTCCTGACCGAAAACGATGGCGACCTTCTGACCGGACAGGTTCGTTTTCGACGCAGCCCCCAGCTCCTCGGCAATTTCCCGGCAGGACAACAAGGGCACAGCCAGCTGCCGCGCTCGAGCGCTGGTACCCACCACCACCCGGCAATCGGCGATGGCGGCCTGCAGGGAGTCGAAGGTCTGCGCCTCCTTCAGCACATCATTGGCCCCCGACGAGCGGGCCAATGCCTCGGCCGATAGATGCGAACAGGCATCCACCAGTCTCATTTGCGTGAACCCCATGGTTTTCATGGCTCTTGCCGCGGCACCGAGGTTCCCAGTGTGGGTCGTGCCCACCATTACGAATACGATTTCTACACTCATGAGCGAATGATGTCACAACTGGTCCCGGAAGCCACGGATCGGAGGGCGTTTGGCACTACACTATGCACCTCAGCCCAGACAAGTGAAGCCAGACATGCACCCGATGCTCAACATCGGCATTCGCGCTGCCCGCGCAGCCGGAAAAGTCATTACACAAAATGTTGATCGTTTCGATGTCAAAAGCATCGAAAAGAAACAACGCAACGACTTCGTTACCGAAATCGACCGCGCGGCCGAAGCGGAAATCGTCAACACCCTGCGACGTTCCTATGCGGATCACAGCTTCCTGTGTGAAGAAAGTGGTCTGATCGGCGACGAAAATGCCGAGTATCAGTGGATCATCGATCCGCTGGACGGCACCACCAACTTCATCCACGGGCTACCTCACTTCAGCGTGTCGATAGCCTTGATGCAGAACAAGCGACTGTTTCAGGCAGTCATCTACGATCCGATGCGTCAGGAACTGTTCACTGCCGGCAAGGGAGAAGGTGCCTTTCTCGACAGCAAACGCCTGCGAGTGACCAACACCAATCATCTGGAAGATGCCTTGCTGAGTACCGGCTTTCCTTATCGTGACGGACAGGACCTGGATTTCTACCAGCGCACAACCCGTCACTACACGGAACGTTCCGGCGGCATTCGTCGCCTGGGTTCAGCAGCACTCGATCTGGCCTATGTGGCTGCCGGACGTATCGATGGCTGCTGGCTGACCGGCCTGCAGAGCTGGGATGTGGCCGCCGGTGGCCTGATTGTCAGAGAAGCCGGTGGACTGCTGAATGATTTTGACGGTGGTGATGACTGGATGAGCAAAGGTGAAGTCATCGCGGCATCGCCACGGGTTCATCACCAGATGCTGGAAGTCATGAAGCCTCTGTCGGCTGCTCGCAACAGAAGCCGGAATACTGCGCGCAAGTAAGGCAGTACTCGTCACGACCCAGGAGGCCCGGCCTGAATGGATGGCCCGGCCTCCTGAACAGGTTTCCCCGAACAGGCCTCCTGAACGAACGGGCTTCCTCGCATACGCCTCTGGCTGCGCGGCTCCCGGGCAAGAAAGACCTCTCCCCGCATACCTCAGATTGCTACCATGAGCCCTGCATCACAGCTTATTGCGTAACCGGGCCGTCATCTGCTGGCACTAACCTGACATTTTTCAGGTTCATTCCATGCAACTCAGTTACGCAGGCTCCGATCTGACAGCGCGCCAGAAACGTCTGGTGAAAGCCATCGAGTGGCTCAGCCGCGGTCGTGGCATCAGTGCCGTGCAGCGACGCTTTGTCGACACGCCCAATGAGGAAACCTTCTTCAGGCGAGCGGCAGCGGCATTCGAGCTGAAACCGCAGGTCTGGTTCTCACCTCGCTCTTACATTCCCGCTCATGGGCCGTTGCTGGTCGTGGCCAACCACCCTTACGGGGTCGTGGATGGCCTGGCTATCAGTGCGCTACTGGAAAACGCGCGCTCCGATATCCGCATCATTGTCTGGAATGCGATCGGCCTGCCACCCTCGCCCGATCATTTCATGCCACTGGACCTGTCCGAGCAAAGCGGCTCAGCTGCCAGGCGACAGAATGTCGAGATTCGTCGCGAAGCGACGGCGCATCTGCGCAGCGGTGGTTGCGTGATTCTCTGTCCCAGCGGATCGGCCGAGGTCACCAGTCATCCACTGGCCAGACCGGCAGAGGCTCCATGGACCGCACTGGCCAGCAAACTGGCCCTGAAAAGCGGAGCCACGATACTGCCCATTTTCGTGCACGGTCACAATAGCCGACTGTTTCATGCCGCCAGCCATATGGGCAATCTGGTCAGGCGCTCCCTGTTCCTCACGGAAACCCGACGCATGATCGGTGCTCACATACCTTGCCGGATTGGCGAGCCCTTGCTGATCGAACAGTTGCAACGGATGTACGCCGAGGAGAACTGCTCAGCGAGACAACTGGCTGCTCGCCTGCGGGAAATCACCCTGCAACTGGGAAGACTGAACGTACCAGCCGATCAGTGGACCCAGGCATCGATACCCGTCAGGGCATGGCGTCCAGATCCGCCCCTTCCTTCTCGACCGGCATCAGGTCTTCCTTGGTAACGCCCATCTGCAATACGATTTCGCTGGCAACGAAAATGGATGAATAGGTACCGATGAAGATACCGACGATCAGCGCCAGCGCAAAACCACTGATGATCTGTCCACCAAAGGCGTACAGACAGATCAGCACCATGAGCGTTGTACCAGAGGTAATCACTGTTCTGGACAAGGTCTGATTGATCGAATCGTTGATGATCTCGGTTGGTGTCCCGGTACGCAGCGTCACGAAGTTCTCACGAATCCGGTCGAAGACAACGATGGTGTCGTTCAAGGAATAACCGACGACCGCCAGCAAGGCTGCCAGTATCGTCAGGTCGAATTCGATCTGGAACAAGGCGAACACACCCACGGTGATGATGACATCGTGCACCAACGCCAGCACCGAACCCACCGCAAACTTCTTCTCAAAGCGAAACCAGATGTAGACGATGATGCCGAACAGGGCGCTCAGCATGGCCAGACCGCCCTTCTCCCTGAGCTCTTCACCCACCTGCGGGCCGACGAATTCCACTCGGCGCATGGAGACTTCCGAGCTACTGTTATCGGAGAGCACCTGCAGCACTTCATCACTGACAGTGGCGCTGTCGGTTCCTTCTTCAGGCGGCGCCATGCGGATCAATACGTCTGTACTGGTACCGAAGGTCTGCACCTGGGAATCCGGGAACTCGGCATCCACCAGGGCTGCACGAATCTCGTTGAGGTCCGGTGCCTGTTCGTACCCTACCTCGATGGTGTAACCACCGGTGAAGTCGACGCCCAGACTCAAGCCTCTGATGGCAATAGCGAGAATCGCCACAACCAGCATGAAGCCTGACACGATCAGGGACAGCCGATAGCGGCCCATGAAATCGAAGTTGGTGTCGCTTATCAGACTACGCATGGAGAAATCCCGGGGACAATCGCAAGCTGTTATCAGCTATCAAGACTGGAGAACTGGCCGGCAGCAACTGGCTGCCGATAATTTTGAGGAAGGTGTTCATGGTCAGATGGGCAGCGAACTCAGTCGCTTGCCACCGTAGATTGCATTGACCAGCACACGAGTCCCGAAGATGGCCGTGAACATGGAGGTCAGGATGCCGATACACAGGGTGACTGCAAATCCCTTGATGGGACCCGTACCCAGACTGAACAGCACCACCGCCGCAATGAGCGTCGTGATGTTGGCATCGGCAATTGTCGAGAACGCCTTGTCATAGCCTGCCGAAATGGCTGCCTGTATGGCACGCCCTGCCTTGAGCTCCTCACGAATACGTTCGAAGATCAGCACGTTTGCATCCACCGCCATACCCACGGTGAGCACGATTCCGGCGATACCTGGCAATGTCAGCGTCGCTGTCAGCGCGCCAAGTACAGCCACGATGAGCACGACATTGGTCACCAGTGCCAATCCGGCAATCATGCCGAATGCACGGTAGTAGACCGCCATGAAGACCACGACCACGGCAAGACCAATGGCTGCCGACATGAACCCCTGACGAATGTTGTCCTTGCCCAGGCTGGGTCCGACTGTGCGTTCTTCGACAATCTGCACAGGCGCCTTCAAGGCACCGGAGCGCAGCAACAGTGCCAGATCCGCAGCTTCCTGAGCGCCCAGACCGGTAGTCTGGAAGCGATGGCTCAGCACGTCACGGATGGTGGCCACACTGATGACCTCTTCCACCTTGGACACACGTTTGACATCTTCGCCGTTGACCTTGATGTTGTCGATGCGGTTTTCGATGTAGACCACCGCCATCGGGTTACCGACATTGTCCTGCGTGACTTCCTGCATTCGCCGGGCACCGGAGTTGTCCAGGTTGACGAATACGGCAGGTGTTCCGGATTGCTGATCGATGCCGGAGGATGCGCCCTTGATCTGGTCACCGGTAACGATGATGTCTCGATCCAGCATGACGGTGGATCCATCATCGCGTCGGGTATAGGGTCGAGCATCGGAACGTGAGGAAACCAGTCGATATTCCAGCGTGGCGGTGGCGCCGAGGATATCCTTGGCGCGGGCAGTATCCTGCACACCGGGCAGCTGTACCACGATTCGGTCCAACCCCTGTTGCTGGATGACCGGCTCGGAAACTCCGAGTTCGTTGATCCGGTTCCGCAGGGTGACAATATTCTGCTGCAAGGCACTGCGTTGTTCGGTTTCAGCCGCCGCTTCGCTCAGGTTGGCGGTGATGTAGGCGAATTCGCCTTCTTCTGATGTTTCAAAGTCCAGATCGATACCGTCTTCCTTGAAGACTTCGAGCATCTGGTCACGTTGCGCCACGTCCTTGAACCTGGCACTCAATACACCCTTGGAGTGCTGGATGGAGGTACCACGAATCTTCGCTTCGCGTACTTCACGCTTCCAGGCAGGGATAAAACGTTCTTCAGCGGTATTGATGGCTGCATCCATGTCCACTTCCATCAGGAAGTGCACGCCGCCTCGCAAGTCGAGCCCCAGAAACATGGGCTGGGCAATGCTGCGCAGCCATTCAGGGCTGGCATCGACCAGGTTCAGTGCAGTGATGTAACTGTTGCTGTCCAGCTTCTCGGCCAGAACGTCGCGCGCCCGGATCTGATCGTCTTCACTCTTGAACAGCGCCAGGTATCGACCCTCTTCCTGGCGGACTTCGACGTCGGCAAAACCGGCATCTTCCAGTATCTTGCCGAATCGGCTGACATCGGCACTGGTCAATTCGGCGGAACGCGCCGACACCTGAACGGCAGGATCACTGCCGAACAGGTTAGGTAGCGCAAACAGCACGCCAATAATCATAACGGCTGCCAGGAGCAGCGTCTTCCAGAGAGGATTGGTATTGGTCATGCTGTGGCAGCTGGTCTTTACGTAAGAGAGCGGAACTTAGATATTCTTCAAGGTACCGGAGGGCAACAAGGCGGCAATGGCATGCTTCTGCACATTGACCTCGACACCTTCAGCAACTCGTATGGACATGTAGGCATCACCCACTTTCGTTACGGTGCCACCCAGCCCACCATTGGTAACGACTTCATCACCTTTTTTCAAGGCCGCAACCATGGCCTTGTGTTCCTTCATGCGCTTTTGCTGAGGGCGGATCATGAGGAAGTAGAAAACCGGCAGCATGAGCAGCAGGGGCAGAATGCCCATCAGGGACCCACCCGAAGCGCCAGCGCCCTGGGCATATGCATTACTGATAAAGAATTCCATGTATACGACTCTTGAATTGACGGCGGAAAGTAACGCGCGATTATGCCATAGACCACAGCATCAACCGGTGGTTTCCGGAATAAGGATTCAGGCGCCGCTGGCTCGCAGAGCCTCGAATTCCCTGACGAAGGCATCCAGACGCTCTTCATCCAGTGCCTTGCGGATGCCCTGCATCAGTTCCTGGTAGTAGTACAGGTTGTGAATGGTGTTGAGCCGCGAACCCAGGATCTCACTGCATTTGGACAGGTGATACAGGTATGCCCGCGAATAATTCTGGCAGGTATAGCAGCCGCAGTTCTCATCGATTGGACCGGTATCGGTACGGAACCGGGCGTTACGCAATCGCAGATCGCCGCGATGGGTATAGATGTAGTCATTGCGGGCGTTGCGAGTTGGCAACACGCAATCGAACATGTCGATGCCCCGCAAAACGGACGACACGATGTCTTCCGGCTTGCCCACACCCATCAGATAACGCGGCCGATTGGCCGGCAGATGCGGCACGGTGGTGTCCAGCATGGCATCGCGCAGGGATTTCTCCTCCCCTACTGCCAGGCCACCAACGGCATAACCGGGGAAATCCAGTTCGACCAGTGCTTCGCAGGATTGCTTGCGAAGGTCTTCGTACATGCCACCCTGCACGATACCGAACAGTGCATTGGGGTTCTGCAGCTCGCCAAACGCCTGCTGGCACCGCTTGGCCCAGCGCATGGACAGTTCCATGGACTCTGCAGCCTGCTCGTGCGTTGCCGGATACGGCGTGCACTCATCAAAGGCCATGACGATGTTGGAGCCCAGGTCTGTCTGGATACGCATCGACTCTTCCGGGCTGAGAAAGACTTCAGAACCATCCACGGGTGAGCGGAAGCGCACGCCTGTCTCGTCGATCTTGCGCAGCTTGGCAAGACTGAAGACCTGAAAACCGCCGGAGTCGGTCAGGATAGGGCCTGACCAGTGCATGAAATCATGCAGATCGCCGTGCAGCTTGATGATTTCCGTGCCCGGACGTAACCACAGATGAAAGGTATTGCCCAGAATGATCTCGGCGCCAATCTCCCGGATTTCCTCAGGCGTGACGGACTTGACCGTGCCGTAGGTTCCAACCGGCATGAAGGCCGGCGTCTCGACGGTACCGCGATCGAAATGCAAACGACCACGTCTTGCTGCACCCTCGGTTCCGAGCAGGTCAAAACTGAAATTCACGCACGCACCCCACGCTGTGGCCACACCAGCATGGCGTCGCCGTAACTGAAAAAACGGTAGCGCTGCTGCACTGCCTCACGATAGGCCCGGAGCGTCGTGTCCAGACCGGCAAAACTGGCCACCAGCATCAGCAAGGTGGATTCGGGCAGATGAAAATTGGTGACCATGCCATCGATGACATGAAAACGGGAACCCGGCACCAGAAACAATCGAGTCTCCCCACTGTAGGGGGCCAGTTCGCCGGTTTCAGCCGCCGCAGCTTCCAGCGCGCGAACCGAGGTAGTGCCGACTGCAATGATGCGCCCGCCGGCCGCTTTCGCGGCAGCGATAGCCTCGACGGTCTCGGCATCCACACTGACACGCTCGGCGTGCATCACATGACGAGACGGGTCTTCCACACGCACCGGCTGAAAGGTGCCTGCGCCGACATGCAAGGTAATGAAACTGTGGCTGATGCCTGCCTTCTGCAGCTCTTCGAGCAATTGCTCGTCGAAATGCAGACCCGCCGTGGGGGCCGCAACTGCGCCGGGAGAGCGTGCAAAGACGGTCTGATAGCGCTCTTCGTCATGCTGGTCCGGCGCCCTTTCGATATAGGGTGGCAAGGGAATGTCGCCATGCCGACCAATGAAGTCTGTCAGTGCATCGTTACGTCCATGCGCAGCCTCCAGTTCGAACAGATCGTCCTGCCGACCGACAACTCGCGCCTCGAAACGATCCGTGGCGCCGGATTCGGCCGCCTTGCCATCCAGCACGATGATCGTCCCGGGCTTGGGAGACTTGCTGGCACGAATCTTTGCCAGCACTCGACCGTCCGCGCTGACTCGTTCGAGCATCATCTCCAGCTTGCCGCCGGACGCCTTGCTACCGTACAGGCGCGCAGGAATGACTCGCGTGTTGTTGAACACCAGATGGTCACCGGCCTTGAGCAGACCAGGCAGGTCTCGCACACTGCCGTGGCGGATATCGCCCGTTACGGGTTCGGAGGATGACTCACTGTCTGCACTCGCCTCGGCGAGATTCGCATTCAACACCATCATCCGGCTGTCACTGCGGCTGGGCAATGGTGCCTGCGCAATCAGTTCGGTGGGCAGCTCGTAGTGAAAATCACTGAGCCGAAACGCAGGCGCAGAAGATTCGCCACTGGCGGTAGCGGCAGAGTCGGATGATGAGGTATTGGCAGCCTTGTCCACGAATGGTCAATCTGGGGGGATAAGGTGAGATAAGGCCGGAGCCGGGCGCTTGGTGCCGGAGGCGAGACTTGAACTCGCACTCTGTTTCCAGAACCGGATTTTGAATCCGGCGTGTCTACCAATTCCACCACTCCGGCAGCGCATGCGAAGTGTAGGGAAGTTCTCCCTCCACGACAAGCTCCGGACGAAAAAAATTCAGTCCTCTTTTCGTAATTTGACAGGATCGATGATTCCTTCCAACGATTTCATGACCGGCACCAGATGCGGTTTGTTGCTCTGGATCTCGCTCAACGACAGCCCATCCATCTCATGGGGGAAGATCAGCCAGTCTTCCGTCTGGTGCGCGCAGTAGTCCGGCTCGAAGTTCGTCTTGTTCTTTCCCGGCTTGAAATACGCGGTCGCCACACGAATGTCATGAGGCAGGTTCTTGCGCGAACGCACCTTCATCTTGTCGAGAATGCTCTTGACGCTCAGACCAGTGTCGAACACGTCATCGACAATCAGCAGAGAGTCATCGGCGTTCATCTTCTGCGTCAGATAGCTCAGACCGTGAACACGAACCTTGCTGTCACGCTTGTTGATTCCCGCGTAACTGGAGGTGCGGATGGAGATATGGTCGGTATGTACGCCATAGAAATCCAGCAACTCCTGCACCATGATCCCCACGGGAGTACCGCCACGCCAGACTCCGACGATGAAATTGGGCCGGAAATCACTGGCAAGAATCTGCCGACCCAGCTCCAGGGAATCTTCCAGCAGCTGCTGGGCAGAGATATAGACTTTTTGATCAGTACTCATGCATCGATGTCTGCCGTGCTTTCCGGCTTTGTTGCGGTTAATTGTGAAGCGGCGATCTGCACCTCCGCATGCAGGGCGTGTAACACATCCACAGGCGATTGCGCCTGAGTGATGGGTCTGCCGATAACCAGATAGTCGCTGCCTGCCAGAATAGCGTCAAACGGCGTCAGCGTACGACGCTGGTCATCCGGCCTGCCGCCGTGACTGGATATATTGCCCACAGGCGCGCTGGAGGCCTGATCGGGACGTACACCAGGGGTAACTGTCAGGAAGTTGTTTTTGGCAATGGCCCGAATCTGCGAGACCTCATGAGGAGAACAGACCACACCATCCAGGCCGGCCTGACGCGCAAGCGTGGCAAGACGCTTCACCTGATCGACAGGCTCGACATCCAGGCCCACGCTGGCCAGCTCACCACGATCCAGACTCGTCAGCACCGTGACCGCGATCAGCCGTGTTCCCCCACCCTTCTCGGCACTGCGATCGTATTGCTTGACTGCATTGCGCGCCGCTTCCAGCATGGCAGGCCCACCACTGGCATGTACATTGACCATCCAGACACCCATGCCTGCGGCAGCTTCCACTGCGCTGGCAACCGTATTGGGGATGTCGTGGTATTTCAGATCAAGAAATACGTCAAACCCTGCCTTCTGGCACTCCTCGACCAACGCCGGCCCCGCCAGCGTATAGAGCTGATTACCGATCTTGAGACGCGTCAGTGAAGGATCCAGGCGCTCCACGAGTGCCCGTGCCTTGCCCGGTTCATTGAAATCAAGTGCCGTGATTATTCTGTTCATTCGCCTTCCACGCCGATGATGGTTGATACGCTGTCCCAACGGCCACAGCCGGGGCAGCGCCAATGCATCACGTTACCCTGAAATCCGCAGGAATTGCAGCGATAAACGGGTTTATCTTCAATCACCTGATCCAGCAAGTTACATATGACCCGGACCTTGTCCCGCTCACCGGGCTTGCTGAGCTCGACCTGATCGTGCGCCCAGTCACGTAAGCCTCGCAATGAAGGTCGCCGCAGTATCTGGTCCTTGAAGAAACGATCAGCCAGTGCATCACTGTGCAATTGGGCAATGACCTGGCGGGTACTCCTGATGACTGAATAGGCGTTGCGCTGCTCTCGGATGCGCTTCACGAATGTCAGCAGTCGCTCCTGATCCCCAGCGGCCTTGAAGGCCTCGAACCGTGTGTCGATGATCTCGGGCATCAACTCCGGGCGCAGCGACTCCACCTGATCGTACAGTTGCAGGGACTGATTGTAATCACCTGCTGCCAGAGCCAGGGAGGCCTGCATCATGAGCGCTCGCGCGCATTCAGGATGATGGCGAACTGCCTGTGAAAGCCTGTCCTTCGCCTCGGTCACCTCACCCTGTTTTTCCGCCTGCACGGCCAGCTCACAATAGTAGTGGGCAATTCTCGGCCCGATATTGCGATCGCTGAGTCTGTCGAATTCGATGGCAACCGTAATGGCTTGCTGCCAGTCTGCCTCCTGTTCATGCAGTTGCAAGAGACTTTCGTAGGCATCCTCACGTCGATATTCGGATTCAAGCAGTTCGTGCAACACCTGCTCGGAGCGATCCAGCAGACCGGCCGATCGATAGTCTCGGGCCAGCTCGACGCGCGCCGTATCGCGGATATCAGCGGGCAGCTCGGCCTTGTCGATGACGCCCTGGTGCAACAACACGGCACGTTCCATCTCGCCTCGGCGACGATAATGATTTCCCAGTGCGATGTGTGTGTCGGCCGTATCCCGACTGGTGCCGGAGATGGCCTCGAACAATTCAGGTGTCTTGTCCTGTTGCTCGGAGAGCAGGACATTCAGCCCCTGATGGAAGTTCTTGGTGTAGTCCCAGAAGGCATCGGGCCGCTTGGCGTCACTACGCTTGGCCGCAAACCAGCCAGCCATGGCGGCAACGGGCAACAGCAACCACAGTAGATCAGGAATGGACACGGTATGAGGGCCGATTCATCAGGACATCCAGACGGCAGTGCCTTGACAGGCAGGAATACAGGTGCAGTTCCGGACTCAAGGGAGGTCGCTCGACAATCGCGCGACCGGGGCCACTAGTCGTCCTCATCATCCTGATAGGACTCTGACGTCTCATTGACGCCGCCGGTGCCGTTATTGACCCGTTCTCGCAATTCCTTGCCGGGCTTGAAGTGAGGCACGTGCTTGCCACGCAGGGCTACGGCATCTCCCGATTTGGGATTGCGGCCCATTCTGGCTTCACGAAAGTGCAGTGAAAAGCTGCCAAAGCCACGAATCTCGATGCGTTCGCCACTGGCCAGCTCCTGACTCATCTTCTCGAGAAGACTCTTCACGGCCAGCTCAACGTCCTTTGGCGCCAGGTGTCCCTGATTGCGCGCCAGCGATTCGATGAGATCCGATTTGGTCAAACTGTTATCTGTGCGGGAACGTTCGCTCATTTCTCACCTGTTGTCACGTCCGTTCTCAGCGCTATTGTTTTCAATGAAATGCGGTTTCCAATGTTCCAAAACGAAGAGTGCCCGGCCCGAACAACCCCGTCAAGGGGTTGTCCGGAACAGGCGACTTCAGAACAATGGGTAATTACCCGTCAGAACTACTTGTCCTGATTGGCCAGCTGCTCTTTCAGCAGGTCGCCCAGCGTAGTGCCAGCAGGCTCTGCAGAAGAGTCATTGTAATCACTCATCGCTTCTGCTTCGTCAGCATAGTCCTTCGCCTTGATGGACAGGCTCAGCATGCGTGACTTGCGGTCGGTACCGATGAATTTCGCTTCAACTTCCTGACCTTCCTTGAAGTGTTGACGTACATCTTCAACACGCTCACGGGAGATTTCAGAAGCTCGCAGTACACCTTCAACACCGTCACCCAGATCGATGATGGCATGCTTGGTGTCAACTTCCTTGACGATACCCTTGACGATGCTGCCCTTCGGGCTATCAGCAACGAACTGACCGAATGGGTCACGATCGATTTGCTTCACACCCAGAGAGATGCGCTCGCGCTCAGGATCAACGGCCAGTACAACGGCTTCGATCTCGTCACCTTTCTTGTAGTTGTGAACGGCTTCTTCGCCAGTCTCGTTCCAGGAAAGATCAGACAAGTGGATGAGTCCGTCGATACCGCCTTCCAGACCGATGAAGATACCGAAGTCAGTGATTGACTTGATGGTACCGGCAACCTTGTCACCCTTGTTGAACGACTCGGAGAAGTCTTCCCATGGGTTCGGCTTGCACTGCTTGATACCCAGAGAGATACGACGACGTTCCTGATCGATGTCGAGGATCATGACTTCGACTTCGTCACCCAGTGCAACAACCTTGTTCGGGTTGACGTTGCGGTTGGTCCAATCCATTTCGGATACGTGAACCAGACCTTCAACACCTTCCTCGATCTCTACAAAGCAACCGTAGTCAGCGATGTTGGTGACCTTGCCGAACAGGCGTGAGCCTTCTGGATAACGACGAGTCAGATCGACCCATGGATCTTCACCCAGTTGCTTCAGACCCAGTGATACGCGGTTACGCTCGCGATCGAACTTGAG